>JABDET010000025.1:6628-23467 GCA_013286945.1 Candidatus Melainabacteria bacterium | reverse complement strand
CCAAAGAGTGTGATCGAAGCCAATGGTCAGGGAACAAACTCAAACGGTGGGGACATTCACATTCTGTCTCAAGGGAACACGGTGTTTGCGCCAGGTGCGAACCTCCAAGCTAAAGGTGGCGACAGTGGGAATGGTGGGTTTGTGGATGTGAGTGGTGAGGGGAACGTGTACGTCAACGGAAAGGTCGACACGAGTGCTCCGAATGGGACTACCGGAACTTTCTTGATTGACCCAGCAAGCTTGACGGTGACAAATGCGGCCGCCGGGGGAACTCAGGATCCGAATGTTCCGAATGTTCTTTTCGGGACAGCAGACAATGGCGGGAACACCGTCTCTGTGGGGAGACTGCAATCCCAAGTGAGCAATATCTTGTTGCAAGCCAACAACACAATCACGATCAATGATTTAGCGGGAGGTTTTGCCGGTGGGTCCATCACATTACAACCAAACGTAAGCTTAACAATGCAAACGAACACGGGGAACATCACGTTTGCGAATACAGCCAACACGATCACCGCCAGTGGAAGTGGAGGCATCACGATTAACGCAGGTGGAAGTGCAACGGTTGGAAACTTGTCGACCACCAATGGGAATATTACCGTGACTTCGGGTGGAAGTTTGACGATGGGAAATTTTTCAACGACAACTGGAAGCATTTCAGCCACTTCGACTGGCACGATGTCCACCGGAACCTTCTCAAGCACCAACGGCGGTATGACTCTCACTTCAGGGGGGGACATGACCCTAGGAAATCTTTCCACTCCAGGAGGAACGGCTACGCTTACCTCAAGTGGCAAGATTCTTAATGGAGGAGGGGGAACGAATGTCCAGGCCTCTACCATTATTATTACCGCCGGTTCGGACATTGGTTCTCCTGGGATTCACTTAACAACCAATGCACCAAATCAACTGCAACTAGCTTCCTATTCTCCTGGGGGAATGTACGTTGATAACAGCAGTGCTCTGAGCAATTTGATTGTCACCGATGTGATAGGGCCCATCACAATCAACAACACTGGAATGATAAGCAGTATGAGCCTGGGAGGAAATCCCCCAAACAATATCAATGTGACCTATAATGGTGCGACTCGGTCGGTGACCTACAACGGCACCACCGATGTTTTGAATGCGAATGCTTCTGGAACAAGTCTTTATTTTACTGCAGGTCCGATTGTTCTTGGTTCGGTTACTGTCAGTTCGTTGACTTTGGTTACGTATGGTGCAAACTCGATCACAAGCGATGGGGTCTCCAATCCGAACATTACGGCACCTCTCGGGATTGGAATCTATGATGGTGGGTCCTTTGGAAGTGCGGGAACACCCATTACCGGCAATGTCGGTACGAGCCTGTATATATACGCTGGTGGTGGAGCGTGGTTTAACAACACCGGCGGTGCAACACTCCTTTCCACCGGGGTCACCGGCGGACCCGAGGTCATTAACAATGCAGCAATATTCACCAATACGTCTGTTAATTTAGGCGTAAATGATATTACCGTGAATGATGGTGGGGAAAACCTGGCGTTTACAAGTGCTACTCACACCCTAAACGGGAACGTTCCGTCAGCCTATCTAAGCATTGCCTCAGGAGGCCCACTCGTATTAGGGAGTTTGACGGCTACCTGGGCCCTCATCCAAGCCAACACCATTGATGGGAGCGGGGCTTCTCCCAACATTACCGCTTCCGTCAGTGCTAATTTGTACACGGCGTTTGGGATGAATACCCCCGGGACGCCGATCAATACAGCTACCCCCAATCTGACAGTGAACGAACAGAATCCGCTTGGCAGTCTGATGAACGTGAACAGTACAGTTCCTCTTGGCGGACTCAACGTGATAACTCATGAAGAAAACTCGACCGTGACTGCCCCCAACGGCTCCTTGAACTTTGTTGCCGGAACAGATTTGTTAAACGCTTCGTTTCCGGGGACCTTTGTCACCATGAACAATCAGTCAGGTAACATTGTCTTAAACGCAGGGAACAAGGTGGACGCAGGAGGGGCCGCTTCACTCGTTGCTTCCGGATCCATCACCGGGGATAACACACCAAATCTCGTCACGGCGGGAACCGGCGTATTCACAGCAGGAACGAATATAGGCAGTGGTGGGACTCCGCTCAACACAGCCGTGACATACTTCTCCGCAAGCTCAGGATCCAATGGAATCTACGTGAATAACACCGGTGATATGATTTTAGAAACAGTGACCGCCAGCGGAGCGGGAAACAACATTACGATTACCGGGAATGGAAACATGACTGCATACGCATTTGGGAACTTGGTTACCGGTAACACGCTGAATTTAACAGCGGCGAACGCAATCGGCACCGTAGGAGCTCCCATTAACACGAATGTCACCGCATTCAATGCTACAGCCAACAACGGTGGGGTGTATGTGAATAACACAGGGTCGTTGATCCTGGGGAATGTCACCGCCAACGGAGCAGCGAACAATGTGGGGATTACGGCATCAGCGGCCATTACGGGGAATGGCGGTTCTCCGAATATTACCGCAAACACAGCAACACTAACAGCCGGCACCAATGTCGGAGCCGTGGGGACAGCCGTGAATACACAAGCTAATACGTTGAATGCGGCCACAACCAACGGACTTATTAATTTAAGTAATACAGGAGCAGTCACTCTAAATTCAATTGTCGCGGGTGGCGTGGGGGGCAATGTGACATTGAGTAACACCGGGGGTAACTTGAGTGTTGCAACGGTGACGGCGGGTGGAAGCGTATCCCTGACCTCTTCGAATTCGGTTGTTGATTCGACTTCGAGCATCACTTCGAATAATATCACTATAAATGCAGTAAGCGGAATCGGAACTCCTGGAACGCATATCAATACAACGGATACCGGTTCACTCACCACCACGACGACTGGGGCTCTCGCCACCACGAATATTACGAACACCGGAACATTAGCTAATCTTTCGGTAACTACAGCCAATGGAGATGCAACAATAGCAGCTGCGAATGGCACCTTAACTTTTGTTGGCGCTTCTTCGTGGTTGAATGCGCCATTAAATGGCACGAATGTCACGGTTAACAACACGAATGGGAATCTCCTGTTTGATCCTACGCACTCGGTGAACGTGGGAGCAAGCAATGCAACCTTGACCGCAAGTGGCTCGATCACCGGAACCGCCACTGCGGGAAACCTCACGGCCAACACCGCGAGCTTGACCGCGGGGACGACCATCGGCACTGGGGGTACTCCGCTGAACACGAGTCTCAGCACATTAAATGCCACGACAACCAACGGTTTGATTAACGCGACCAATACGGGAACCCTGAATGTCAATTCGGTGACCGCTAACGGGGCAGGAAACAATGTAAACCTCACCACCAGTGCAGGAGATATGTTTGTCACTTCAGCCGTTTCCAATGGCGGAAACGTGAACTTAACGGCTCAAGGGTCCATTTATGATCCACTCCCGAACATCTTTGCATTTGGCAATGCAAGCTTAACGGCTTTAACGGGTGTGATTGGAACCAGTGGAGGTCACTTGAATGTCACGGTTAACGGAACGTTAACCCTTTCAGCCGGGGGAGCACAAGGTGGGATTGCGGTCGACTTAGATGGTTTAGTGAACGGGCTTGCGACGCCATCGGCTTCGATCATCGTATCGAGTTATCCAGGTGGAAGCACCGGTTACTTCAACGGGATTTGTTTGTTTGGTTGCGGTGGTGGTAGCGGCGGGAGCGGCGGTGGTGGTGGCAGTAGTCCGTTCACGCCGGTGGGTTCCATTGTTTCATCAGTAGCTGTGACGAGCACCCCAGTGGTGATGGATTTTTCGACCACGTCGTACATCACGACCGCCTTGCAAAATGGGAAGTCGAACTCTCAGAATGAATTGATTCCAGAAGACGTTTTGTGGGTGTATTCGGTTCCGGACTTCGATAGGGTTGTAGTCGAAGTGAAGCGTTACATCAACTTTGCAAAGCCCAACTACCAGCCCCAAATGGGCCCAGGTGAAGAAGAGAAAGTCCCTTCACCATCTTATCAAGCAAGAGCCGCAATAGAGAAGTGAAAGCGGGCAGTCTTAGAGGGGTTTTCTTCCTTGGAATCCCTGATCAACGCCGTGGTAAAACTTGATTCGGTCTTCGCCTAACTTCCAGCAGAGATAAACGGGTTCTTTGTCTCTCACGCTGGGAAAGTCGATCAGCCCTTCATGGGGGTCGCGAACCACGCATCCGACTTGATTCATCAGCTTAATGATATCGGTGACTTCTTGTTCCAAACGGGTAAGCTCTTCTCGGCCTTTGCGAGTTCGGTTGGCAGGCGGGTGGTCGGTGTCACGTCGGTGATGAAGTTCCCACTGCACAGAACTTTCTTCCATTTTTTGGTACTTCATTTGAAAATCTTTGAGCAGCGATTCCAGAATGGGTAGGAGCCGCTCGGCTTCTTCTAAGGTAAAGATTTTCATCTTCACGGACATGATAGGAGCGTTCTTCCCATCGGAATTCTTTTCCTTCACTTTTCTAGATTATGCTTGGCTATGGCTGCATTTTGAGCCATGTGTTTTCGCTTGGCCCGCATCAAAGGGGTTCCCGCAAACTCCTCTAGAAACTCCTCATCCGTTATCTCCATCCAACTTTCAAGTGGGCGCTCAACTTGAGGTCTTGGGAAAAAAGCTTCCTCCGGTGTCGTGCTCGAAAACCGGTTCCAGGGACAGACTTCTTGGCAGACGTCACAGCCAAAAATCCAATTGCCGGTTTTTTCCGACAGCTCTTTGTCGATGGGCTCTTTGGTTTCGATGGTCAAATACGCGATGCATCGGCTTCCGTCCACCACATAGGGAGCGGTGATGGCTTGTGTCGGGCAGGCTTCTATGCATCGGTTGCAATTTCCGCAAAAATCGAGGTGGGGAGCATCAGGCTCGATGACAAGATCGGTTAGGATTTCTCCAAGAAAAACCCAGGAACCGAGATCCCGAGTGATGAGGTTTGTGTGCTTCCCCTGCCAACCCAGGCCGGCTCTTTCAGCCCAAGCCTTTTCAAGAATGGGGGTGGTGTCTACGCAGACTTTGACTTTAGCGAGAGGTTCTGCCAGGGTAATGGCCGCCGCCAATTTCTTCAATTTTTTCTGGATGACTTTGTGATAGTCTTTTCCCCAGGCGTAGCGGGAAATTTGCCCCTGGTTGTCGTTTGATTTTGTCGGGTAAGGGGTGTAGTAGTTCAGCGCGGTCGCGATCACGGTTTGGCAGCCAGGAAGCACCTTCCCGGGGTCAAGACGCTTTTCAGGGTCCCTCGCCATGTACGCCATGTCACCGTGATAGCCGTTCTGGAGCCATTCAAGGAGGGGAGCATTGGGAAGAGGTTCGGCACGGGCGAAGCCGATCTTGGAAAACCCAATCTCCAAGGCGGCTTCTTGAATCTGCTCTTTGATATTGGCCATCCCTCGGACTTCTTGTGGCGCTACTTCAAAACCTTTCTCATTTTGGGACACTTTCGTACATGTCCCAAAGCACGTACGGAAGTGTCCCCACTTTTTGCACGAGGGGGGATTGCTAATTTCCTCCAAATATTGTAAACTAGTAAAGAAAGATGAACCGACATTTTGTTAACATGAATAGCCAACGCCAAGAAGCATTAAGCGTTTGGTCTTCCAGCCTTCTTTCTCATTCAGGCCCGCTTCACTTCTTTACTCGGCGTACCGGCGGGGTGAGCTTGCCTCCGTTTCACACTCTCAACCTGGGTTTGACCACCCAGGATGAACCACAGAACGTCCGCAATAATCGTAAGCGTATTGAAGAGAAGTTCGGGCTGTTGCTGCGTGCTTTAGCTCTCCAAGTGCATGGGGGAGAGGTTCTGGTCTTAAAATCAGCAGGGGAGCTCCCCTCTGAAAACGCGTTGCCGAAAGCAGATGCCATCGTCTCAAGTGCCCCGGGGATTTCCTTGGCGATGTTTTTTGCCGATTGTGTCCCCCTGTATCTCTGGGATCCGGTTAAAAAGGCAGGAGGGCTAGCCCATGCAGGCTGGCGGTCTACCATTCTTGATATCGGTCCACATGCGATTGAATCGTTGCAACAAGAGTTTGGAACAAGCCTTGAAGACATCCAGGTTGCCATTGGCCCTTCGATTGGTCCTTGCTGCTTCCAAGTTGGTCCTGAGGTGGCGGAGGAATTTCGAGAAAAATTTGGAGATGAAGTAATCGAAAAGAAGGATGGGCAATTTTATGTCGATTTATGGAAATCAAACAAGTTGGCTTTGTTGAAGAAAGGGGTAAAAGGGGGAAACATTGAACTGGCAGGAGAGTGTACCTCTTGTCGGTCGGATTTGTACTTTTCCTATCGACGCGACAAAGGGAAAACAGGGAGGATGGCGGGGGTCATTCAAGTCCCGGTCTGAAATCATAAAAAGGAGGCGGTTCCTGACTCATGCCTAAAGAAAAAGTCCTCGTAGTCGACGATGAACGTAACATTGTCGAGCTCCTTAAATTCAATCTCGAAAAAGAAGGCTATGATGTGGTTGTGGCTTATGATGGGATCGAGGCGGTCAAATTAGCCAAGGATGAACGCCCGGATCTGATCATTTTAGACATAATGCTTCCTGGCCAGGGTGGCCTCGAAGTTTGCCGGCAAATTCGAAAAGAGATGAAAACACCCATTCTCATGGCCACTGCCAAAGGGGAAGAAATAGACAAGATTCTCGGTCTTGAGTTGGGTGCAGATGACTATGTCACGAAGCCCTTCAGCCCGAGGGAGCTGATTGCTCGCGTGAAGGCGATCTTAAGGCGCACAAGCATGCGCCCCGAAGAACAAGATGAGATTTCGATTAAGGACATCACCATGAATCTGGTCAAACACGAAGTGCATGTTAAAGGAACTCGGGTGGACCTAAAACCTAAAGAATTTGAGCTTTTGAAGCTCTTGGCAACCAATAAAGGGAAAGTGTTTACCCGCGATTTCTTGCTGGAACAACTTTGGGGATATGATTATCTTGGGGATACGCGAACGGTGGATGTTCACGTCAGACGCATTCGCCAAAAGATTGAAGAAGACGCTTCAATCCCAAAATATCTAAAGACGGTGCACGGCATTGGTTACAAGTTCCAGTATGAAGAAGAATGAAGGGTTTGACATGTCATCATTGAGAGCCCGAGGGAATGCTCAATCGGCTTTTTAAGCGAAGAAAACACGAAGTAAATTTAGCCTTTCTCCCGGATCCCATCACGGGTCTACCCTTGTTGACCTCTGTTTACCCCATTGTCGGACGCTATCTTTCTCGAAAACGCCAGATTGGCTTTCTTTATTTTGACATCGCCAACTTTCGCCAGCTCGAAGAGTACCATGGGAAGGTTCAGTGTCAAGAGCTTTTGGCTCGCATCGGGAACATCTTCGAAAAATCACATGACAAATTTTTCCGAGAAGAAGATTTGGTGTGTGTGGCAGGCCCTGGGAGTGATTCATTTATTGTTTTTCTCTTTTCTCCGCCACGCCACAAAGAGCTCTTTGGTTTATCGGATTTAAAGTTGGTGGCTTTTCGCGTGGCGAAGAAATTTGAAGAAATCGCACTGCAATGGGCTCGTGAGAATAAGGCCAAAGAGAAGATTTCGTTTCACAGCGGCCACACGTTTATTCTTCAAGATCCGCAGCTGCCGGTTGATCGCTTGATTTACGAAGCACAACGAGAAGCAGCGCTCAAATCAAGGCTTGAAGAAGTGATGGCCCAATTTGTTTCTAACATTTCCCATGAACTTCGTACCCCGCTTACGTGCATTAAAGGGTATGTGGAAACGTTGTTGGATGGCGCCTTGTCGGATCCAGAAATGTCCAAGCGATTTCTGGGCATTATTCATGAGGAAACGGAGCGATTGAATCGCTTGATTCGCGACTTGTTGGATTTTAGCATGATGGAATCCAACAAGGCTCACATGAACCGAATTCAAGTGAACCTTGGGCAATTGACTCAGGATGCCGTTGATTTCTTAAGCAACAACGCGGAGAAGAAACAAGTCTCGTTAACCGCGGAGATCGCTAAGGAAATTCCGGATGTTCAAGGGGATGAAGATCGACTGGAACAAGTCTTAATCAACATCATCGATAATGCGATCAAGTATACCCCCGCAGGAGGAAAAATCGTTGCACGGTGCAGCGAAGAAGATGGGTTTGCCAAAGTGGCAATCACCGACAACGGCCCTGGGATTCTCGAAGAAGATCGCGAGCGAGTTTTTGAGCGATTTTATCGGGTGGATGCCGATCGCTCCACCAGCACAGGGGGACGTGGGTTGGGGCTTGCCATTGCCAAACATATTGTGGAGGCTCATGGAGGAGCTCTGTGGGTGGAGAGTCAATTTGGTAAGGGAAGCACGTTTTATTTTACCATACCGGTAGCAGGAATGGTGGAGCAATGAGACGATTGATTGCCATTGTTTGTCTGACTGCAGTTACCCTAAGTGTCTTATACAGCTTTCAATTCCTTCGAATCCGAGAAAAACTGGATGCAGAGAGTGCACGGATCTCGAGGCTTCTCCGTTATTTTCTGGAAGAAGATGTGCTTCTTTCCCGTGCTTTTTTTGAATCCCCCAATGACAATCTCTCGGCTTTGAAGAGCGTTTCGAAAGGCCAACCGGTATTCCCGGGAATCTACAAGACCACTTATACCAGTTCTGGGCTTCCAGAAAAATCAACTTTTCCTCCAATTCCCGCCACGCTCCATCCGATGAGAATCGATCGAGACGGACAGCTTTCCGCAAATTCGTACTGGTTGCAAACGCGATGGTTTGTCTTGAACAAGAAGCTCTGGGTTGAGACTTTGCTTTCATCCAAGCATTGGCCACCCGGTGTTCATGAAACCGGCTCTCCCATTTTAGGATGGGCCATCCCGATCTCAAGAGATCTCTTGATGAGAGAAGACCAAGATTTTGAACTGGTGCTATACCATCCTGAGAATCTCGAGCCTTCGCGATTCACGGAGTTACGCGTTAAGCTTCCCGATCAAAATTCGCTTGACCCTTATCTTCACGATCTGATCTTGAAGTACAAAATTGGGCTTTGGACTCACATTCTTTTCTTAGGGCTTACTTGGATCTTGGTCTCGATTTTCATCCGATTTATTCGTTACAAGCCTTCAAAACCTTCAAAACGAGAAGTTCAGCTTCAGGAAGAACTTTCGTATCTTTCTCACACCTATCAAGATCTTTCGAAGAGCTTGCGAATGGAAAGACAAAAGGTGGAGTCAATTCTAAACAGTGCGCCCGACGGCATTTTTACCTGTGCCCCGGATGGAACGGTCACCCTTTGGAATCGCTCCATGGAAACTTTCACAGGGCTTCCAGAAAAGGGAGTCATCGGAAGACATTACCACGAATGCCTCAACATTTTTTCTTCTTCAGGGCAATTGTTGGTTGATCCGTTTTCCCCATGCCTAACCGAAGGAAGGAATCTGAGTTTCTTGGATTGCCTGATCGAGACCACGAGCGCCAATTCGGGCGAGGGTACCCCTGTGAATAGCCTCCCGGTGGCTTTGGGGGCTGCTCCCGTGCGGCATTCGGATGGTTTGGTGGAAGAAGTGGTGATCACGGTCAAAGACATTCGAGTTCAAAAAGAAGCGGAGCGCCTTAAGAAAGACATGCAAGCCATGATTACCCATGACCTTCGCTCTCCAGTCTCGGCGATGTTGGGTTATGCTGGTTTGATCCGAAACGCGAAGTTGTGCAAGAACGAACAAGAAGCAGAGAAATATCTAGATGCGCTCATCCGATCGGGCAAAGGGATGTTGATTTTGATCAGCAATCTGCTTGGCTGGTCCGGTTTGGAAGCTGGGAAATTGACGGTTCATAAGGAGCCTGTTTTGCTCCCGCCAATCCTGAAGGAGATGGCCGACAGCTTCGAAATCCTAGCCAAGCCCAAAGGGGTCTCCGTTGTGGCCCAAGCGTCGGATGCCATGTGGGCCATGACCGATCCTGAAAAGCTCAAGGAAATCTTGACGAACTTGCTGGCCAATGCCATTAAGTTTAGTCGCCCTGGGGGCGTTGTCCAGGTGGGGGTGGTTGAAGAAGGGGAAAAGGTGAAGATTTCTGTTTCGGACGAAGGGCCTGGGATTCCAGAGGAAGAGCGCGACAAGCTTTTCTTGAAGTTTTCAACCTTGCGTGAGAAGGAATCGGGGACAGGGTTAGGACTCTACATTGTGAAAATGCTGACCGACGCACTGGATGGGAGCGTTGAATTCACGAGTGAACTCGGAGAGGGGAGCACCTTCACCATCACCCTTCCTGGCTTCCAAAAAGTTAACACGCCCCCACGCCAGCTTTCCCTTTTGTCACTCGGGTCAACGGCCGATACTAAGAAATAGGGGCACCAAGTTATTTTCAATTTATGATTTACGATTTGCGATTGAAGAGCTGAAAAAGCCAAATCGACAATCTAAAATTATAAACAATGTGGTTTATGGTGGGTTATTAATGGAGGGGGAAAAATGGAGAGGAATCTTCTTTTAGTTGAGGATAATTGCGATCATCAATTTATCCTGAAAGCTCATTTGGAAGCTGAGAATTATCGTGTGTTTTCAGCCGACAACGGGATAAAGGCCCTCAAGGTTCTCGGAAAACAAAAGATCGATCTCATCATACTCGACCTTTGGTTGCCTAAGCTGGATGGGTTTACCCTTTTGCAAACCATCAAGACTCACCCTGCCTGGGCGAACACACCGGTCATCGTGGCGACTGGAATTGAACGACCCAAAGACATTCTTGAACTTGCTGGCCTCGAAGTCGGGAATTGCTTCACCAAGCCCTATGAACCAAGCGAACTTGTCCAAGCGGTCGGCGATCTTTTGATTTGTCAGAAGTAGTGGGACTCCTGAGGCTGTGCTAGTTTTGCGATGCCTTCGGGAAAGTTCTAGAAGAAGCTCCGTCTCCCTCGAACTCGTAAAGCATACGACTTTGAATTCCAGACAATAGTCCGATCCCCATACAGCTCAGCATTGTAGCTGGAATGCAGTAGGTTATCGACGGAAACCCTTGGGTTGAGGTGATATAGACAGATAGGGCCGATCTGATCGAACCCTTCAGATCGAGGAGTTTCTCCTCAATTGCGGCGCGTTCGATCGCGTGAGTATCGATGTATCGAATGTGTTTTCTTGTGAATACTTCAATCGCGTCGAAGAGTTGTTCTTGGGCATTTTTTACACTTTCTGGACTAGATAAGGCGAAGCGTCCGAAATTCAGAACAAAGCAAGATTGATTGAAATCGTAAGCTGTCATGAACACCGATTGCGCTGTGGGAGTTGGAGCCTTCGGGGGCGAAGCACCCGTTAAGTCTACTTCTTGACCAAGTGTGCGTAGGACGACCCCAATGATTTGTGCCCATCCTACCATCGCCAATGTCATTGAAGCCGCCTGATAAACATGTTCTTGCAGATGTGGGTAATTGGTCGTAATAATTTCAGATTGACTAGAAAGAGTTTTTTCGATTTCTTGTTTAGTATTATTGAATGAAGCCTCAAGCTCATCAATCGTTTCTGGGCTTGATGGACCTGGTCTTTCTGAAGCATAAGTTCGGGTTACATTTAACAGGTGAGTTAAAGCTTCGTCAGCGGCACCCGGCTGTTTTAAGTCGTAATCTATCTCATTCACTCTGAAGATGTCAAAATGAGCTGCGAGTCTTAGAGCAGGGATTTCATTTGCCATATCCCCAAGAATACTGCGATTTGACGGGGTTGTCAACTTGAAAATGTTGCCAAATTATGAATTTCCCGGCATCTCTGAATGGACCGAGTGTTCTTTGTCGAAAATTTGCAGCAAGCAAGATATCCTTGGAGGATGGACTATGAATTCGAAACAAAGGAAAGGCAAAAGCGTGGGGACGTTCAAAGTTGACGTGGAAGTCGCTAAAGTAACCGAACACCCGGAAGATTGGAAGTCTTTCCGAAAGGTCCTTGTTGATACCGGTTCAGAAGCGACTTGGCTTCCAGAAGAAGATTTGATCCGTATGGGAATTAAGATTTTTAAGAAAGATGTGGCATTTCTCATGCCCAATGGGCAAGTCATTACCCGAGATGTCGGAATCGCGCTTATTCGGACAGGGGCATTCAAGACAGTTGATGAAGTGGTTTTCGCAAAACCGAGCGATCTCTTGATCCTAGGAGCGCATACGCTAGAAGGCTTCCCTGCCACGGTCGATGTCTATCATAAGAAGCTGGTCGCATCGGGTCCGATGCCTGCCGCTGCTGCCTGAGCGCAATCCGTCCCCTTTGACAGTGAGCTTGCTCGCAGAAAAAGCTGGTCGGGGCGAGAGGATTTGAACCGGAATTGACAACTGACGTACGTCAATTCCGAGAGGGAACGGGGATTTTTCCTGTCGCTTCGGACCCACCCCGGGGTCCTTCGCTGATCCTCCTATTCGTCGGCGGAAAAATCCCGTCGGAGGTTCAAATCCGGCTTGGTCGGGGCGAGAGGATTTGAACCTCCGACCTTCTGCTCCCAAAGCAGACGCGCTACCAAGCTACGCTACGCCCCGTTCGAATATCCTATCCTCACGGGATTTCGAAATTCTTTTGTTCGAACCTCCTTGTTCGTATTCCGCAAAACGTTCTCTCCGTCGACTCTTGGCTGAAGTTTTGCGAGAGGTAGAATTTCTCAACCCCGTTAAACACTGCTTTACTTCTCTCACACAGATGGTCAAATCCTTTCGCCCCGCTTGAGATTTACGTCTAGAATGCGACTTGGAGAATCTTGCACGATGGACAGGATATTCAAGATGAATTGAGAACCTCAATGGCTCAAAGGAAGGAATGAAAATGGCTAAACCAATCGTCAGTGCCAAGCTAATCGATGTGAGCCATGTCGTGGAACACGATATGATCACGTACAAAGGTCTCCCAGCTCCCTATATCTGCGATTTTCTTAGTCGTGAAGATTCTCGTTCTCACTACACAGACGGTGTTGAATTCAACATTGGAAAAATAACAATGGTGGCTAACACCGGAACGTATCTTGATTCTCCGTTCCATCGATATCCTGATGGGATTGATTTGTCGGAGCTTTCACTCTCTTCTCTTGCCAACTTGGATACGGTCGTGATCCGTGCGAGTCATCTTAATCAACGCGCTCACGATAGGTCACTCTTATCCGGTTTGGACTTGTCGGGGAAGGCTGTGCTTCTGCATACGGGTTGGGATACCCATTGGAGAACTGAAAAATATTTTGTCGGGAATCCTTATCTAACCAAAGATGCAGCTGAGTTTCTGCGAGATGCCGGTGCCACTTTGGTTGGCATCGATTCTTTGAACATCGACAATACGGAAGATAGCTCCAGACCCGTGCATTCTATTCTACTCCGGGCTGGAATCCCAATCGTTGAACATCTTTGCAACTTGCAGGCGCTTCCTGATGCTGGAAGCAAATTTTTTGCTGTTCCGGTCAAGGTCAAAAACTTTGGCACTTTCCCGGTGAGAGCTTTTGTTCTTTGTGAATAAAGGGCACTTGCAAGACATCTGGTCGGGGTCACGAAAGCAGTCTCAATGAAAGAAATGGCAGAAACACTTCCGGCGACAAACTCTGAGTCAGTTCCATCCACCGAGATTGAAATCAACGACCAATTCAAGAAGTGCATTGATTTGCTTGAAGGGGGCCGACAGCACCTCTTCATCACCGGAAAAGCTGGAACGGGTAAGTCAACATTTCTTACCTATTTCCGGAATCACACGAAGAAAAGAATGGCGGTTCTCGCCCCAACGGGGGTTGCCGCTGTCAACATCGAGGGAGAGACGATCCATTCGTTTTTCAAGTTTCAGCCAAACGTCACACTGAGCGAAGCCAAGGACATCGCGAAGAATCGCCGTGGCAATCGCCTTTATCAAGAGCTGGATCTCATGGTTATCGATGAAATCTCGATGGTTCGGGCCGATCTTCTTGATTGTGTTGACGTTTTCTTGAAAACAGTCCGTGATGAGAGCACCCCCTTCGGTGGGATTCAGATGGCTTTTATTGGTGATCTTTACCAATTGCCTCCCGTGGTTACGGGCGAAGAGCGCGTTGTACTGAAGAATCACTATCCAAGTCCGTATTTTTTTGATGCGCAGGTTATCCAATCTTTGTTTCCTCCGGACGAGGAGCCGCGTCTGGAGTTGGTTGAGCTTGAGAAGATCTATCGCCAACAGGACGATCGCTTCATCGATCTTTTAAACAGCATTCGGAACAAAACAATGACCGATGACCAAGTTGCCTTACTGAACGAAAGATACCGGGAAAACTTGGAAACGATGGATGGTGATTCGATTTACTTGACCGCCACCAATAAACAGGCGGATGAATTAAACAAGGCCAACCTGGAAAAGCTCACGTCACGCCGCTCTCGCTTTCAGGGAACAATTGAAGGAGAATTCGATTCGAAGTCTCTCCCCACCGAACCCGATCTCGTTTTAAAGAAAAACGCCCGCATCATGCTGCTCAATAATGATTCTCTCGGGCGCTGGATTAATGGCACGTTGGGGACGATCCTAAAAATGAAGAAGGACGAAATGTCGGTGAGGCTCGATAGTGGAGAAACGGTGGAAGTTCTGCCATTCACCTGGAGTCATTATCGCTCACGTTATAACGAATCATCTCAAGCCATCGAAAAAGATGAAATCGGGCGGTTCACTCAATTTCCCGTTCGATTGGCCTGGGCGATCACCATTCACAAAAGTCAAGGGAAAACTTTCGATAACGTGATCATCGACATCGGTAAGGGGGCTTTTTCCTTTGGTCAAATTTACGTGGCGTTAAGCCGCTGCCGCCGCTTTGAGGGAATTCTGCTTAAGACGCCGATTAAGAAGGAGCACATCTGGGTTGACTATCGAGTCATCCGTTTCTTAACCAACTTCCAATATCAACTCTCAAAAACGAAAATGTCTCTTGAAGAACGCGTTGAGATCATCACGGCGGCGATTGAGGGCGGGAGAAAGCTTACGATTACCTACTTGAAGGCCGGCGACGAAAAATCAACCCGAGTGATTTTGCCGGCGAAGATCGGTCCAATGGAGTACCAGGGATATGCCTTTTTAGGAATCGAAGCCTATTGCTTTACACAGAAAGGGAGGCGGGTCTTTAACGTCGACCGAATCCTCGCAATCGCGGAAGCCGACGAGTGAAATCATTCTGAAGGAACATCGATAACGCGGAGCGAGTCGTTTTCGGTAGCTATACCCAGAAGCTCCTTGACTTGCCCTGTTTGTTCAGTTCCGGCATCCGTACCGTTCAGGGCGTGAACGCGAGACAGAGAAATGTAAGTATTTGGTTTATTGAGTTCGTAGGAAGAGTCAAGAAGCTGTTTGTAAGGGTTCTGGATTTTTAACATGACTGGATTTGTCATGGGGTTCAGAATTAAATAAAGGAAGTATTGGTCGCCAAACCGTTCGGCGTCTTGGCACTCTCGTGTCGTCATGCTGATAAACGCCATGCGGGAAGAGGCCATGGCTTTTACTTCGATTTTCCGCGACACTCCATCTGGAAAAGATTCAAGATCGTACCCTGGATCATACCCTGGCCGTTGTACGTAACGCGGTGTATTCTCTTCTTTTGCTTCGTGGTCATGAGCGATCTCAAGACCGAGAAGGCCAAGTAACTTGTTGGCAGGATGGCGAAAATGAGTTGACAAGTTTTCTAAAAGATCAGGGTGAGCCCTCACGAGCCCGGCAAACGAGGCGTCCGGTCTACCGATGAGCAAGCGGAGTTCTGATTCGCGGATGCCCAAAGCTTTCGCGGTGACCTGCGGCGTCTCGCCAAAGCTAGCCATGAGCTTGCTTACTTTGGGTCCGATTAGATTGGCGCCTTGAGGCGATTCTATTTTTCCATTGGCGAGGATTCGGGATCGAGTCATCGTGAGTCTTGCACCTAAATTGCATGCTTCCAAAAGGACTCTCCTTGAGTCCAATGATGGGAAAAGTATTCGGTCCTGGTAATCTCGTTGGGTGATCGTTGCTAAAAGTCCACCCCTTATGATCGAAGGTTTTATCCCGGAAACTTCCATGATTCGAGGTTCCAGGTCGACATAGGTCTGGCTCTTTGGAATTCTTTTTCCCCTTCTGTATCGCTGGACATCACTTTCGGTGATCTGAAGGGCAAGGGCTGTTGCTTTAATCCCCCCAAGCTTGCCTATGACCTGTTCGACGACGCGCGCGAAGGAAGCCCCCCCAATGGCTGCTTGCTGGAGGGCTTGACTGTGGCCGTTCCAGGTAAATGCATTCATCAGGCGATCAAGCAGATGTGCGCCCACGACCACCTCAAGGTCGACCGTGAGGTGGTTAGCGAAGTAGGGGAGGCGGTTCGGCGGAGGAAGAAGCGTGCCACGTTCAATTTGAAAAGCTTGCGAACGTCTTGTTTTTTGAGATTGAAGCCAAGTAAACCCATCAGCAAACTGTTCCAAGGGAATGCCTTTTCTTGTTCGCCAGGTTTCAAGCTCTTGTCCGAAGACTCTTAAGCTAGGGACTCTTCTTGGGGTTATTCCTATACCTTTAATTGCGCTTCACCTCGCTATTATTTGCGATTCGCATGAACATCTTACACGAAAATAAGCAAAATCACAACACAAGGATGTTGCCAAAATGTGAATTTTTCGGAGCTTCCCTTTGCGTGGCCCTGAGCGACAAGCTTCTTATTGGGTTTCGATTTTGCTTTTGCGGTCTGGCGCTTCCTCTGGGTCGCGGTACCTTTCGGGTTTGTACTGATTGTAATATGTTTTGATCTCTTCGTATGTCGTCGAAAGAAAGGGTAAGCGAAAAATCCACAAGACATCGGGCAAAGGCAATCCAGTTTCGGATGAAGTGTCTTCCTCGTCCAAGAGACTTGGCTCATACGTCAAGGTGGATGTGTCGGGAAACACCGAAGCTACGGACAACGATGGAATCAC
>JABDET010000025.1:0-6528 GCA_013286945.1 Candidatus Melainabacteria bacterium | reverse complement strand
TCGGATGAAGTGTCTTCCTCGTCCAAGAGACTTGGCTCATACGTCAAGGTGGATGTGTCGGGAAACACCGAAGCTACGGACAACGATGGAATCACAGGATTAGGCGATGAGGGGGTGATTGGGAAAGACGGGCAATTCCACAAACAGATCCCGTTAAAGTACCCAGCCCCCGGTGAAGAGCCAACGTGTACGAGTGTGTTGGAAGGAGAAACAGTCCCGTTGATGTTCACGGAAATTCCGCCTTGGGCTCCACTGGCCGAAACATTCAGTGCGCCACCAATGATGCTGACTTGAAGTGGATCAATCACGTTGCCTGCAGTCAAGGTTGAAGTGGCGCTGGCGTTGATGAGCCCAGCAACTCCTTGCAGAATCGAACCGGTGGAGGTGAGCTGCACGTTGCCGTTTGTGGCCGCGACCGTGCCAGCGATCGTCATGTCCCCCGTGGCGTTGGAGATCGACACCGTGCTCCCAAGCCCGGCAGCGCTCGCACTTGCTAACGTGAGTGGACCTGAGTTATTAAGATAAATGCTGCCGCTTGCTAGTGTAGCGGCATTCAGCGTGCTTACACTAGTGTTGATGGGAGATAATGGAGTTCCGATGGTGGTGACAGCATCCAGAGTTGCTGTACTCGCCACAATGTTGGTCGGTACGCCACTGTTGGTGATGGCACAAGCAGATTGCACTGTGAACGAATTCGAAAGTCCAACATTAGCCAGGCCTAAATTGGTCGATCCGCCAGTATTGAGGAAATTCACATTTATCCCGGAAGTATTAACGCTCAAGTTTCCCGTAATGCCGTTAAATGTCAGCGATTGCGTTCCCCCCACACCAAAAACAAGATTCACTGTCTGGCTCGCTGTCCCCACAACGAGATTGGAAAAGGGTCCGCTGTTCGTGATGTAGGCAGGCGAAGTAATTCCACCAGAGGAAAATCCAGCGCCGACAGATGCATCATTCCCTAGAAATAAGGCTCCCGTATTCATAAGCAGGGGCTGAACGAGTGTCCCTATCCCTCCACCATTTGTGAAGGTCAGAGTTTTGGCCGTGATGTTGTTGGTTACTCCAGAATTATTAATCGTTGCTGAAGCAAAAGTAACATCGGTGTTTGGCATGCTCATGAGGAGCGTGTTGGGCCCGGCGTTAAACGTGAGGGAATCGCCTGTTGTGGTATTGATTTGGAGGCTTCCTCCAATCGATCTGCCTGTCAAGGAAGTTAACGCACCGGTATTTGTAACGTAGCTCGTGCCCGCTGATACGAAAAGAACAGCGAGGGAAGGGGTTTGAGTTAATAAGGGTTGGGCCAGTGTCCCGATCGTACCTCCTTGAATTGATAAAGACTGAGCGAGAATATTATTGGTTGCGCCGAGGTTAAAAATGTTGGCACCTGCAACCTGGACAGCGGAGTTAGGAAAATTCACAGTGAGTGTATCAGTCCCCCCTCCCACATAGTGGAGGGAATCCCCAGCCGTTGTGGTCACATCCATATTCTGATCGGCACCAGTCAATACGGCGAGAGCGCCGATGGGACCGCTGGTAACGCTGATCGGTGAGCCTACCCGATTTGTGAGCGCTGAAAGACTTCCGATGGCCCCAGAACTGGTAATGGTCAGAGGGGCGTTAGTCCCGAAAGCAGTCGCGGCGATTTGTCCGGATGCCGAACCCACCACATTCAGCGTGAGGGGCGAGCTACCAGCAAAGGCCCCGTTGTTGGTGAGAATGATCGAATTGTAGGGGACCGAGTCTGTGATGTTAAGCGGCTTTGCAATAATAGGAACACAAATCACTTCCAATTGGTTACTCACTTGGGTTAAGAGGGGCTGGGCGAGTGTCCCAACACTCCCGAAGAAAACGGTCATGGTCAGCGAATTCGCTACAATGTTGTTGGTTGCTCCAAGGTTAAGAACAGAGCCAAAATTGAAGAAGGTCACCGAGGCGTTCGGGAGATTCATGGTTAATGTATCTGTGGCGCCGCCGACAAAGTTAAACGATTCTCCAGCGGTATCGGTGACGGTTACATTGCTATTGGTTGTGTTTACCCCAAGACCGGTCAATGAACCGGCGTTGGTGTCGAAGGCCGTACCGCTGGCCTGAATGCTAAGAGAGGAGGTGGTCGTACGGAGGGGTTGTGCCAGCGTTCCAATGGAGGTGCCGTTCAGTGTGAGCGACTGCGCCGTAATGTTGTTTGTCGCTCCCAGGTTAAGTATCGGGCCACCGTTGTTGGAAAAAGTAACACCAGCGTTTGGAGCGGTCACGGTTAACGTGTCGGTGGCACCCCCGACAAAGTTCAAAGTCGCGCCATCCGTTGAACTCATTTGCACATTGCCATTATTGGTGGCGGCGCTTAAGGTGGTCAAACTTCCCGAGTTGGTCCCAAAGATCGGCGCATTGGCGCTGGTCGCGCTTAATGCCAAAGATTGAGTCTGGGTCAACAGAGGCTGGGCCAGCGATCCAATTCCGGTGGTGGCTTGAACGTTGATTGATTTTGCCATGTTTGTTCCTCCGGATCCCACATTATTGATCGGCCCTCCAAGGTTGGAGAAGGTGACGGTCGAGTTCGGAAGGTTCATGGTCAAAGTATCAGTGGCGCCACCAACAAAGTCAAGTGAAACCCCGACCGGAGATGATATATGAACGTCACCGTTTTGAGTGCTTGCCACTAAACGGCTCATGTCCTGATTATTGGTGACATAGGTGGGGGCATTGGCCCCCAAAGTGCTTGATTGCAGGATCGGAGTTGAGACCACCAAGGGATTTCCCAAACCACCGATGGCCGTTTTGGCGCTAATACTGGCGGTGAGTTGGGACACGACTTGAGGATTGACGCTTGAAGATAAAATGGCGCCATTACGTGAAGTTAAGTTTACTGAGATGCAGCATGCGGTCATGACCCCGAAGCTCAGGTTGCCGTCTGAGGTGACCGTAATTGCCCCAGTACTTGTCGTGACGTTGCCGAGGATGGCTTGACCTCCACTTCCTCCGGTTTGCCCTGCGTTGATCGTGATGGTCCCAGTTCCACTGGCGATGAGCGTGTTGTTCGGATTAAGAAAGGTAATGTTCCCTGTTTGGGTGTCCATTTCCAGATTCACATTGGCTTGCAGCGGGATGGTTCCCCCATTGCTTACAATGTTGTCGATCGTAATGGAGTTTGTGGCTTGTAATAATAATAAGATGGTGGTTGTTTGTGCTTCGAGTGCACCGGTCGATACTTGGTCCATCGGGGTATCGGCAGTGAAGATGTTGATCGTGGGGAGGTTCAGATCCTGGTCCCCTGAGCCGGCTACTCCATCGATGATCGTGAGATTGGTCGGGTCGATGAGAAAGGTTCCGTTCTGTCCCTCGGTTGCTGTCGTGTCCACGTTTCCATTAATCCAG
The DNA here is from genome assembly GCA_013286945.1 of Candidatus Melainabacteria bacterium. Classification (GTDB taxonomy): domain Bacteria; phylum Vulcanimicrobiota; class JABDET01; order JABDET01; family JABDET01; genus JABDET01. The sequence goes on along the minus strand of JABDET010000025.1, from coordinate 3,156 downwards.
ATATGCTTCTTTGCGCTGACTTCCACAAAGCCGCCATTTCCGCTGTCGCCACCTTTGGCTTCGAGTGTGGCGTGCGGTGCAAACACGGTATTGCCTTGCGAGAGAATGTGAATATCCCCACCGTTTGAGTTCGTTCCTTGACCGTTGGCTTGGATTAAACTCTTTGGAGCAAGCACTGTGGCTTGTGTCGAATCAAGCGTGACGCTTCCTGCGTTCTGGTTGGATGAACCGTTAGCTTGGATGGTCCCCCCGTTCATCACGAAGCCTTCACTGCCGCTTAAGGTGACGGTGCCATCGGCATTGTTCGTGACATTTCCCGCTTCCACGATGTCGTGGTTGTTCACCGCTTGACTTAAGAGTGGGGTGAGGGCGTGCGCATTCATCACCACATCGTGAGGAACGGAGTTCCCGCTTAACACATAGTTCACGAAGCCTTGATTGTCAAAGTTAAGCACCGCTTGCGTGGCAGCATCCAATTTCACTTGACCCAAGTTCGCGATGATCGATCCTTCGTTATCGATGACTGGAGCAAGCATGACAACATAGCCATGATCGAGTGCCTGGATGTTTCCTAGGTTCACAATCGATGCCAAGGTGTGGTTGAGATCTTGGGTAAAGGCATATTTGCCTTTGAGGAAATCTTGGTCTTTGATGTTGAGCGTGGAAGCAAGTAGACCATCCACGTTGACCTGAGCACCAGCTCCAAACAAGATTCCGTTTGGGTTGATGAGCCAGACATTTCCATTGGCGCGAAGCGCGCCAAGAATGACCGAAGGGTCAGTTCCAACCACACGGTTTAGCGCGATGGAGGAAGCACCCGGCTGCAAGAATTGCACGAGTTCATTCGGGGCAATCCCAAACGATTGCCAGTTTAAGATCGCTCTGTCGGTAAACTGATTGATGGTGGTGGAGGTCCCGCTTGAGGTGATGCTCGCATTGCCGGAGGTGGTGACTCCACCTGTTGGTGCGGCAAAAGCCATCGAAGAAAAAAGGATAGCGGTCCAGAAAAAACCGATCAGCCATGCAAAGCAAAATCTTTTAATGGGCTTCATCCTTTTCTCTTTTCGACTTCTTCTGCGAATCTGATTTCATCGGGTCTCGATACTTTTCGGTTTTGTATTGGTTGTAATATGTCTTCACTTCGTCGTAAGTCGTCGAAAGGAACGGTAAGCGAAAGATCCACAAGATGTCGGGTAAAGGCAATTCAATATCGGATGAAGTGTCTTCCTCGTCCAAGAGACTTGGCTCATACGTCAAGGTGGATGTGTCGGGAAACACCGAAGCTACGGACAACGATGGAATCACAGGATTAGGCGATGAGGGAGTGATTGGGGAAGATGGGCAATTCCACAAACAAATCCCGTTAAAGTATCCAGCACCCGGTGAAGAGCCGACGTGTACGAGTGTGTTGGAAGGAGAAACAGTCCCATTGATGTTGACAGAAATTCCCCCTTGGGCTCCACTGGCGGAAACGTTCAGTGCGCCGCCGGTGATGTTGACCAGAAGTGGATCAATCACGTTTCCTGCCGCTAAGGTTGAAGTGGCGCTTGCGCTGATGAGCCCGGCAACTCCTTGTAGAATCGAACCAGTCGAGGTGAGCTGTACATTGCCGTTTGTGGCCGCGACCGTGCCAGCGATCGTCATGTCACCCGCATTGTTTGAGATCGACACCGTGCTCCCAAACCCGGCAGCACTCACACTCGCCAAGGTGAGCGAGCCCGCGTTACTGAGATAAATACCGCCATTGGTTTGCGTGGTGGCATTCAGTGTGCTCACGCTCGTGTTGAGGGGAGATAATGGAGTTCCGATGTTTGCGACCGCGGTTAGGGTTGCTGTGTTCGCCATAATGTTTGTGGGGACCCCACTGTTAGTGATGGCACAAGCGGATTGCAAAGTCAAGGAATTCGCGAGCCCAACATTGCCAAGGCCTAAATTGATCGAGCCACCCGTGTCATTGAAATTCACGTTTGTCCCGGAACCATTGACGTTTAATGTTCCCGTAACGCTGTTAAACGTCAACGATTGCGTCCCACCAACACCAAAAACCACATTCACTGTTGAGCTAGCCGTTCCCACGACCAGAGTGGAAAGGGTTCCACTGTTCGTGATATAAGCAGGCAAAGTAATTGGCGCATTGCTAACAGCATTACCGAGGGTCAATGCCCCTGTGGTGGTAAGCAGGGGTTGAGCCAGCGTTCCAATCCCTCCTGTGCCAAATGGTCCGCCTGGAATGAGGGTCAGAGTCTTGGCTGTGATGTTGTTGGTTGCTCCAAAATTATTTATCGAAGCTGAACCCCCTGTGGTAGAAAAAGTGATGTCGGTGTTTGGCAAGCTCATGAGAAGGGTATTTGGCCCGGCGTTAAACGTGAAGGAATCACCTGTTGTGGTATTCATCTGGAGGCTCCCTCCACTCGATGTGGCGATGAAGGAAGTCAACGCCCCCGTATTCGTAAGGTAGCTCGTGCCGCTTAATGCGGTGACATTCAGAGAAGCGGTCGTCGTAAGAAGGGGTTGTGCGAGTGTCCCTATCGAACCTCCGGTAGTCGTGGTAAGTGAGAGGGCTTGAGCAGAAATGTTGTTGGTTGCGCCGAGGTTCCTGATATTTGCACCCGTAACGCTGACACTGGAGTTAAGAAAATTGACGGTGAGTGTATCGGTTCCACCTCCGACGTAATGGAGGGAATCCCCAGCCGTTGTTGTCACATCGACATTCGAATCTGCGCCAGTCCCTGGATTGGAAGCACTTACACCGAGGGTACCGATGGGACCACTGGTAATACTAATCGGTGAGCCTGTAGCCAATGTCTGAGTTGTCACGCTACCAATAGCCCCTGAACTTGTAATGGTAATAGGACCATTAATTCCAAGAGTAGTTGCACTAATTGATCCAGAGGGGGAACCCACCACATTGAGTGTGACGGGTGAACTACCAAAAAAGGCTGAACCGACATTGAGAAGACTGATCGAATTATAGGGAACCGAGTCAGTGATGTTCAACGGTCCTCCGATGAAGAAGAAAGGTTGCGCATCCACGGTCAATTGATTGCTCACTTGAGTTAAGAGGGGTTGAGCGAGTGTCCCAACGTTTCCATTCTGGGCTGTCAAGTTGAGCGAATTCGCGGTAATGTTGTTGGTCGCACCAAGGTTAAGAACGGA
>JABDET010000024.1 GCA_013286945.1 Candidatus Melainabacteria bacterium | reverse complement strand
TTGAGTCGGCATGACATAGTTGAAAATTCCCCAAGGCCTACCAAAGGCAAGGCTCGCGACAGCTCGATCGATGTTGTGCTTGGCGGCAAAAAGAATGACGCCGAACATGGCATAAAGCTCTCGCCCGATCGGTTTATCCCATTTCCAGAAGTCTAGAAACTCACGCTTCATGATGCTTGTCTCCTTCTTCGCCGCATATCATAGAAAGTCCAGGTGCCAAATCACCAAACCAAGATAGGTAACAGTCAGTGCAACAAACAATGAATCAAGAAGAATGTGCCCCACCACAAACGATACACCTTTTGGCCAATCGGCATTTTTGTAATACGCAAAATCAAGAATCAAGCGAATGAACCAGAAGCCTCCGATGAAAAGAGCTAATCCAAGCGCGATCGGCTCACCACGCAAGAATTCAGAGTGAAACCTTAACGTGAGTGTTCCAAAGGTGATGATGACGTAAAGGGTGAATCCGCTGTAAACCCACATGAGCTTCCGGTTAAATCGCGACAACTTCGCCAGTTCGTCCTTCCAGTGGAAGCGAAACGGAATCTGGAGGCTTGCTCCAAGAATGCAAAAGTGACCGATTCCCGCTAGCCAAAGTGCGATGTCAAAAGCGCGTGTTAAGCTCATCACGATCGACCTCCAATGGCCGCTATGATGTAAACGCTGGCAAGGAAAAGAAGTGCAAACGTGACGGCCACATTTTCCACCGGGTGTTCCTTTTTTGTCTTGGAATCGTAGTAGAAGAGCTGGATTGGAACTCGAAGGGACCAAAAAAAGGCAATGAAGCAGCAAAGGAGATGTCCCAGCCGACTCTTGCCAGCTAACTCTGGAGCAAAGAAAAAGCTTAGGCTACTGAAAAGCATAAGAACCAAGGTAATATATATTGAATGCACAATAAAAATTTGTCGAATCAAGGGAGAGACCTTAGCCAAGTTTTCGCGGAAGTTGAAGATTTTAGGGAGTAGAAAACTAGTTGCCACAAAGAGAAGTTGTACGCCTCCCGCCATCCCAAGCCAAAATGTGATAGGAACCATAACCTTTGCCTCCTTTTTAATTTGCCCCGATAACTCGCATAAACGGTAACATCACGCGAATGATGAAAAACGGATGAAAGAGCCAGAAGAGAGGACCCCCTGTCATGACGATGGTGTAGATCCTCCCCAGTGGCCCGTGCCCAAGTCCCAAGTGTTTTCCAAAGGGAGAGCGCTCGAGGAAAACGCCAATCCCTTGAAGTGCGAAGTACGACGTCGGGAGCCCATAGCCGCCCCTTGCGGGAAACGAGATAATCAGTTCGTGGATGATCCCTGAGACAAGGAATGAAGTGAATGTGGCTAATCGTGCTCCCACGCTTCTTTGTAAAGGAGTGAACATGAAATCATGAGTCAGTTGCCGGAAGCCGAGGTTCCAGCGGTTGCTCCAGAAATCGGCCAAAGAATTGGCAAGAAGTGGGGAACGCATGATCGGAGTGGCTTCGATTCCCATGCTCTGCCACGCAAGGGCGATTAAGTGAAAGCTTCCAAAATGAAGGAGAAGAATGAGTCCGAATAATCCAACCCAACCGAGAAGAAGCGGATTCGATTGCGGGATGCGCGGAGCGATTCCCCACAAAAGAAATGCCCCAAGGCTCGTGGTTAAAGCGGCAAGAAGCCAACTCGTGGCTTGTGGTTTGTTGGGCTTTCGCCATGAATCAAGAAATGTTTTCGCGTTCATTCCCGGCCACAAGAACAAGTACGCGAGGGAGCGAAATGGGGTTGGCTTCATTCCAGAAGCAACAGCCCCTTGGTACGAAAGCCACTTGAATCCAGCAAAAATTGAAAACGCATAAATCCACATGAAAGCCCATGGCGGCATGCTCTCTCTTAGAAATGGAACGGCCAAAAGTATAAGCAGGAGAGGTAGAAAACTTGTTTTTTCAATCATGGCTTGGGCTCGATTCGGCATGTTCCGCCAACACAATGTCGGTGTTCAGCAAACCAGTTATAAGCTTTTCTGAGGAAGGACATCATGAACGGAAGCTTTGCAAGAAGCGAGAAGGGCCAACCCCACCAAGCTTGACTTGCAAGGAAAACCAGGGCATCGGCTCCGCCGATGTTGTTTCCATGAATTGGGAGAACCCAAAACTGTTTCAGGAGTTCCGCTTCGGGTAGTTCGAGGCGAGTCTTCACCCAAGAGAGCTGGAGTGGAGCAAACTGAAAGCCGCGTGGTCCAAAAAGTGGCTTGATGAAGCGAACGAATCGGAGGCAAACCAAACACTCGCCGTCATAAAGGATCCAGCCTTTTCTTGGCTTCTTGTCACTTTTGTCAGTTATTTCTGTACGCACTGAAATCACTTCCCAAAAAAATGTGGCCTCATGCTGCGCCTAAGAATTTACGAACCTTTCCTCCAAGTTTTAAAAGCTTGACAGCAGATTCTGTCGGCATATTCCTAAACTCTTCATACGAAGAAGCGATGATTTTGAAGAAGTCGAGCATTTCAGTTAAGCGCTCTCGAGTGTACTGATCTTCTTTGCCAGCCTTTTCGGCTTCATGAACCGAAGACTCGAGTGTTTCTAAGGTGGGGTCAATCTCTCGCTTTTTCCTCTCTTCCAATATAATGCGAAACATTTGCCAAACATCTTTCATTGATTCGTAGTGATCGCGTCGGTCACCGTACACATGCACAACCTTCACAATGCGCCAGCTTTGAAGCTCCCGCAGGCTAGTGCTTACATTGGAACGGGCTACCGAAAGAGTTTTGGCGATTTCTTCTGCATCCAAGGGGCTAGGGGAGAGGAAAAGAAGGGCATGGATTTGGGCTACTGTACGATTAACTCCCCACCGGGTTCCCATCTCCCCCCAGTGAAGGATAAATTTTTGCGCCACCGGTGTTAATTTCATCTATTTTGCCTCATTTCTGTTATTTCTGTCCATACTGATTGTACCGTAATTTTAGGAAAAAGTCAAGCTCCGGCGAGCTTGTACTGAGCTCCCGTAGCGTTCCAGCGGTTTGCAAAGAGGGCCAGGGAACCTGTTGCCGAAGACTTTTTCTTCCGAAAGGTGTGAGTCCACATGAAAACTGAAGAGCGGTCTGTTGGGACCAAGTACAAACATCTTGACACGAAGTTGGTTCATGCAGGTGAGCCTGAACCCCGAATCAAGGGCGCGGTGAGTCTCCCCATTTTTCAATCCGCTATGTTTGAGTATGCGGGGGAAACCAATTATCATGATCTCAAATACATTCGTCTTAACAATACACCCAATCATGTAGCCCTTCACGAAAAATTGGCGGCTTTGGAGAGTGCGGAAGCGGCTTTGGTAACTGCAAGCGGCATGGCAGCAATTTCCACCTCGCTCCTCACCGTGTTGTCACATGGAGATCATTTGCTGATTCAAGCTCATCTCTATGGGGGAACCCATGATTTGGTTACGAAAGATTTTGCTTCGTTTGGGCTTTCGTACGATTTCATCGATGCCGATGATCCAGAATCGTGGAAAAGCAAATTGCGCCCGAAAACTCAAGCCATTTATGTGGAAACCGTCTCGAATCCGCTCTTGCAAGTGGCCGATTTAAAATCGGTGGTGGCTTTTGCTAAAGCCAATGGTTTGGTTTCAATGATTGACAACACCTTTGCCAGTCCGGTGAATTTTCGTCCACCTGAACATGGGTTTGATCTTTCCCTTCATAGCTGCACGAAATACTTGAACGGGCATTCGGACATCGTGGCGGGTGCATGCATTGGCCGTAGAGATTTAATCCAAGAGATTACGCACAAACTGAACCATCTCGGGGGTTCACTCGATCCCCATGCTGCGTTTCTCCTTTATCGAGGGGTTAAAACTTTAGGCGTTCGGGTTCGCTATCAAAATGAAAGCGCTCTGAAGCTTGCGCGCTTTTTGGAAAAGCATTCAGCAGTCGCCAAGGTGAATTATCCGGGGCTTGAAAGTCATCCTCGGCATCAAAGAGCTCGAGAGCTGTTTGATGGGTTCGGTGGAATGCTGAGTTTTGAACTGAAAGGTGGGCTTGAAGCGTCGGAACGATTCATGCAAAAGGCGAAGATTCCGATTCCAGCGCCAAGCCTTGGAGGGGTTGAAAGCTTGATGACACGCCCTTCTACGACTTCGCATTCGGGGATGTCACCCGAAGATCGAAAAAAACTGGGGATCTCTGATAGCTTGATTCGCATTTCCGTAGGGATTGAAACCACCGAAGATCTGCTTGAGGATTTTGACCAAGCTTTGAAGTGAAGATCAATCAAGATTCTTAAGTGTCGATCCCTGGGCATAAACGCGTAAGTTAACCCGGTCTGGGCTTTCCCCGGCTACGTAGGAAATCTCCACTTGGAATTCGCTTCCGCGTTTAACTTGGATTTCTCGTTCAAGAGGATAGATGAACCCATAAAGGTTCCAAAGGAGCGTTTCTTCTTTTATAGGAAGCTTGGGGTTCTTGAAAAACACGGCGGTCGTGTTCATGCAAAGCGCGTTGAGAGTTCCATCTTGAAGCACGGAACCGGCTACCTTGGCTTGAAGCTTTGGATTCACGTAATCCTGGAAGTCGGCTTCCCAATAGGCTACCGGCGCAGAAAGGTTCGTCATATATTTTTGTTGGCCCACTGCGCTTAGATAATGAGGAAATCGTGCCTTGTAGCCGTGGCGCGTAAAATCATATTGCAAGAGGGTCACGGAAGAAAGACCAAGCGTAGGGAAAACGGTGTAGGGCTTTCCAGGTTGATTTTTCTTGAGGGTGTTATGAACGGCATTCATGACCGGGACTTGAGGTTCTTTCAAGAGCCCCACATGCATCATTTCACACACGACCCCGTGTACCGGTTCTGGCGGAACAAAGAGCGACGCATCTTGCTCAATTACCGTTATCTTATTTTCGAGTTGATTTTCTTTCACCATTCGTCGCAAGGCGTTGGCGGTTCGTGGGTCTTGTTCGATGGCAAACACCTTTTTGCAGTGACGAGCGGCAAAGGAGGAGAGGATCCCGGTCCCACCCCCCAAATCGAGCACAACCCAATCGGGTTTTGCAACCTGTGCTAAGGATTGCTCGAAAAACTGGCAACGGACTTCGTCATCCAGCAAAGCCGTGTGGTAAGCAAGCGGGATCCATCCAGCCGTTGGATGTTGGGGATATTCTGCTTCGGTGATTTGCTCGCTCATCGGATGTTTACGTTTCTCACTTGAATCGAGCACCTCCTCTCTTTTGACATTTTTTTTATGATCGGGTTGGTATCATGGGTTCATGGAGATTTCAAAGAAGCAAAAAGACCACTCCACTTTCCCGACACCACGACTCGATTTAGGGCTCGGGAAAGCAGAGTGGAAGCCGTTAGAGAACCTCGAAACGGGAGAGGATACTTTTCGACCATCGCAAGCTTCCCAACAATTCTTCACAGATGACTCGGAAGAAATCCCAACATCGATTTCACAACTAATGCAGGCCTTTCAAAAAAGAGCAGGAGTCCTTGGCAATCCATTGGCTCTGGACGCTGAGATTCTTGAAGCCTTACAAAAATGTGAGCACCTGTATAACAGGCACATTCCGGGTGGACCTCTCGCTGGAAACGTGGCCCTTCTCAGCAAGATCGGTCGAGGAAGTGTGACAGCGTCGCGATTTGATTCGAAAGAGTCAGCGATTGCGGCTGTTCGGGAAGCGATTCCAGCTATCTTGAAAAAAGTGGAGTCTGACCCAAGGCTTTTTCGCGAACTTCGGGAGTTCTTGTTTGGAAATCGGAAGAGGATTGGGATCTCGTTTCGTCCTTCTCGGGTAAACGGCTGGGGATACCGGTGGAGAAATGAGGGATGGGTTGAAGAAATCGATGATTTCGATGAAGTGTACGCCGTTTTTGTTGAAGGGGACCGCAACACGATCCAGTTGCTAACGCTGTATCCGGTGGTGAGTGATCATGAGTCTTAGCTTTCTGCAAGATAAGCTTCGCCTGTATTTCTCTGATGAGGAAAATGATCGGGTTTGCATTGAGGAATGGAAGGGAGAACTGCTTTGGCTTCCAAAGGATCGCGAGTTAGCTCGACAAAGTCTTTATTTTGCGCTAAACGATCGGAGTCTTTCTTGTTTGAATCTTGTTCGAACTTATGCGAACCGGTTGGCTGAAGGTTCTGAGGAACACGCAAGGCAGTGGCTCTCTCATCTAAACCAGGCGCTCTTTCCATGACAACCTGAGCGTAGCCAAGGGAAAAGAGAGCGCTCAAGTTGAATGACTCATGCAATCCAGTTGTTCTGACGAGGAGGTAATCATGAGATCAGAAGATTTGTTGAAAAAAGTGAAAGAGGACCACGACCGGTTTAAGGTGATCTTGCATGGCGAGGAAAGCAACGTGAAGCTTCAGCCTGCCATCGAGAACGTGTTGCTTGCTCTGAAAAAACTTGAGGACGAAATTGTCAAACATCCGAGCTAACGAGATTGATACGGAGGCGAGTTAATATGATTCAGCAACTGCGTGTGATTGCCATTGTTTTTGCTTTCATCTTGTGTGTGGGAGCATTAACCCAAGCAGCCAATGCCGGAGAGAGTGATCCTTTCCAGAGGATCCTAGCCGTGGGGGAAACAGCTCCAGACTTTTCTTTGCCCGATCAAAATGGAAAGGTTCATCACCTTTCAGAGTATAAAGGGAAAATCGTGGTGCTTGCTTTCTATCCTGCGGACTTTACCAAAGGGTGCACCCTTGAAGCGCATGTCAACACGGAGTACTTCAAGCAATATCAAGCCGCAGGCCTCACGTTGATTGGCGTGAGTGTTCAAACGCCAGAATCGCATAAAGCTTTTTGCGAAAAATACGGTATTCCTTACACCATCTTGGCTGACTCAAAAGGTGTCATGGCTGCTCGCTATGGCGTTTTAGGGGCCCCATTTGCCGGTAAGTTTCCAGATAAGGCTTGGTATTCGAATCCGAAAGAATCTGCTGCATTATACTATAAACTCAATCCAGGGCAAGTGCCAGGCCTCGCTAAGCGAATCACGTTCATCATCGGGAAAAATGGCAAGATTGCGTATGTGGACTCCAATGTTGACAGTCATCTTCAAACGTGTGCGCCTGACTGGATCAACTGGGCGAAAGGACACGCCGCTCTTCTGAACGCCAAAGAGTAGCTGAATTCATCCCCTTCGGGGACGCCAAGATGCTTGTCCAGCGGCCAGTGGCGGCACGGAGAGATCCGTAGGCCTCCCAGAATGGGATGCCTACCTCCGGCGGCCACAGGATGTGATCGGCCGCGGACACGGATGTGATCAGCCGCTGGATTCCTCTGAACTACCAGGATGAATTCATGCCGTGTTATGGGTTGAAAGCTTATGACCTCAGAGTTCAGTCATGCCTGATCGCAACATTTGCATGATCCCTTCATCATGCACTTCAGTCCGCCAAGCATGACAAAAATTGGCCAAATGATGCTGACCGTTTTCGGGGCCAAGACATCAAGTGCTCCAAGTAAGAAGACTAGACCAAAAAGGACAATGAACACTCCGGCCATTTTGTGACACGGACAACCGCACTTAGACCCAGATTTTTCCATAATCGTCTCCTCCTAATTGTGCCGGGATGACCCGGCCATTGTGAGCATAGTTTTTGGTTTGTGAAGGAACTCCTGTGTGACAATGCAGTCCGTTGCATCTGGGGTATAATGCAGGTAAAGAAGGGGTGGAAGACCATCGCTTCTACGAAAGGAGAATCGAAATGTCGTACATCACTGTCGGTAAAGAAAATTCAACCAACATCGATCTTTATTACGAGGACCATGGGAGCGGCAAACCGGTCATTCTGATTCATGGTTGGCCTCTCAGTGGTAAATCATGGGAAAAACAAGTGCCGGTTTTGTTGGACGCAGGTTGTCGGGTGATTACCTACGACCGCAGAGGATTCGGCGATTCAAGCAGACCAACATCGGGCTACAATTACGATACCCTCGCCGAGGATCTGCATCACCTCGTGACAAAGCTCGACTTGCGTGACATCACGCTGGTTGGTTTTTCAATGGGAGGTGGCGAGGTGGCGCGCTATCTTGGTGCTTATGGAAGCGAGCGGGTGAGCAAAGCAGTTTTCATGGCGGCGATTCCACCCTTTCTCTTAAAGACCGCGGATAACCCAGAAGGGGTTGACAGCAATGTCTTCGACGGGATTAAAAAAGCCATCGTAGCAGACCGTCCGGCGTTTCTCTCGCAGTTCTTCGCGAATTTCTACAACGTGGATGTCTTGGGTGGTAAACGGATTTCCGATCAGGTCGTTCAACTGAGTTGGAATATTGGAGCCGGCGCTTCACCCAAGGGAACTCTTGATTGCGTTCCCGCATGGTTAACCGACTTTCGAAATGATCTGAAACGCATCAGCATACCGACGTTGGTGATTCACGGTGATGCCGATCGGATTCTCCCGCTTTCAGCCACTGGAAAGCGAACCTCGGAGTTGGTCAAAGGAAGCAAACTCGTCGTGATCAAGGACGGGCCGCACGGCTTGAACTGGACTCACGCAGAGGAGGTTAACCGTGAGCTGCTGGCTTTTGTCGGGCAGAAGCTCAGCGCGGTGAGTGGGAAATAGCCTGGATGTCCATCGGGTGATCACGAGGCCGTTTCTTTGTTTCCGATGAGTGCTGCGGCACTTATTGAACTTGCAAGCGCGAGTGCAACGCCGATCCATATAACAGAGCGATAGCCAGCAACAAAGGACTCTTCGATGGCACGCCGGCCTGAAGGATCAGTGGTTTCGATTGCCGCCAGTTTGGGACGCTGGATGTCAATTTGTTTTCGAATCGCGGGTGGTAAATGTAGCGTGTTCAGTCGCCGGTCGAGTGACCGATTGAAAACGCGATACATCACGAGCCCAAAAACGGCAATGGCCAATAATCCCGCGACACGCGAGACCGCGTTGTTGATTCCGGAGGCCACCCCCGCGTGCGCCTGCGCCACGGAGTTCATCACGGCAGTCGTGAGGGGTGCGACCGTCACAGCCATGCCAAGCCCGAGCACGACCGAGGCCGGGAAGAAAGTGGTCCAGTACGAGCCGCCAATGCCGGGTCGTGCAAACAGTGTAAATCCAACCCCCGCGATCAAAGGGCCAATGATTAACGGCGGCTTGGCCCCGTAGCGCTTGATGAGTCCACCTGACCAACGCGACAAGAGGAACATGAGCAAGATGAAAGGGAGCAGGGAGGCGCCTGCTTCGGTGGCCGAATATCCTTGCAACTGGATGAGGTTCATGGGGAAGAAAAAGAGCAATCCATTCAAAGCGGCGTAGAGAAAAAGAGTGAGGAGATTTGCCCCACTGAAGGTGCGTAAGCGGAAGAGTGAAAGGGGAAGCATCGGTGCTTTCGAGTGTGCCTCAACAAACAGGAATGCGATGAGCGATACCGCACCGATGACGCCGGCGATCGGCACTAGCTCGAGCAAGGCAAAAACGATTCCGCCAAGACCTACCGTGGCAAGCAGTGCGCCAGGCCAATCGAGGTGACTCTCCTTATTTTGGGGGTTGCTTTCCGGGACTCGCCAAACGATCAACGCCATGACGGCTAGCGCAATGGGAATGTTGATAAAGAATACCCATCGCCAAGACGCATGTTGCACCAACCATCCTCCAAGCACTGGACCCGCTGCAGCGGTAATGGCCGTGAACGCAGACCAGGTCCCGATGGCGCGACCAAGTTCCTCTCGAGGAAATGAGACGCTGATGAGCGCAAGACTCCCTGGGACCAAAAGAGCTCCACCCACACCTTGCAGCCCACGGGCTACGACAAGTTGGCCAATGCTGGTGGCCACTCCGCACCAGATCGAAGCAACGGAAAAAAGTATGACCCCCATTGCAAAAACTTTGCGATGGCCGTAAAGATCCCCGAGAGATCCCCCGGTGAGGAGGAGCGCAGCAAGAAAAAGTGCGTAGGCTTCGATAACCCACTGGACGTTGGTTATGGTGGCATGGAGAGAAGACTGCAATGCGGGAAGTGCGACATTCACCGCGGTCCCATCAATAAACGCCATACTCGAGCCGAGGATTGTCGCGGCTAGCACGAAAGAATTGCTGTTGCTCACTCCGCCAAAACCTTGTGGATGAGTTGAATGGCAATTGAACCTTCGCCCACCCCGGAAGCAACTCGCTTTACACTCCCTGATCGAATGTCCCCCACAGCAAACACGCGGGGCACGCTCGTTTCGAATAGATAAGGTTGTCGGCGCAATGACCATCGGGCTGTTGCAAGCTCATCGGGGAGAAGATCTGGACCCGTTTTGATAAACTGCTTGTCATCAAGGGCCAGGCATCCTTGCAACCACGAGGTATTGGGGCTTGCACCAGTCATCGAGAAGAGGTGATGGATATCGCGTGATTCTCGAGCACCGGTTGTTGTATCAAGCCAAGTCAGTCGTTCGAGTTTTCCGTTCCCCTCAAGCGTTTCAATTTGAGCGTGCGCATGAAGTGTGATGCTCGGGCTCTCTTCGATGCGACGAATCAAGTAACGTGACATGGTATCCGTAAGCCCTTCCCTGCGAACCAGCAAGTAAACATGCTTTGCTCGCCCCGACAGAAACACCGCCGCTTGTCCAGCAGAGTTGCCCCCTCCGACAATGACGACTTCCTCGTCTTCACAAAGTTGGGCTTCCACATGAGTTGCTCCGTAGTAAACGCCAACTCCCTCGAATTGTGCGATGTTCGGCAATGGCAATCGGCGGTACTCAGCTCCTGTAGCGATGATCAGGGTCTGTGCGCGGACCGATCCCCCTTCGGCTAATTCGATTTCGAAGGGATGATTTTTACACTTAAGGCTTGTAGCGGATCGCGCGATGGCGATCTGGGCGCCGAATTTTTGGGCTTGAATAAAGGCACGGTCTGCGAGATCTTGCCCTGAAATACCCATCGGAAATCCCAAGTAATTCTCAATGCGGGAACTCGATCCCGCTTGACCGCCAGGAGCGTTTCGCTCAAGCACGAGGACATCAAGACCCTCCGAGGCCCCGTAAACCGCGGCTGCAAGCCCTGACGGCCCTCCCCCCACCACGATCAGATCGTGGACATGCGCTTCGTCGACATCGGCGTTAAAGCCGAGACAGTTTGCCGCTTCGGCATTCGAAGGATTTCGGAGCGGCGGGTGGCCGCGACAGATCATGACAGGAATATCCGCTGGGTTGATCTGGAAGTGATCGAGGAGATCCTGAATACCGGAATCACGCTCAACATCAAGATACGTGTGCGGTTGGCCATTACGTGTCAAAAAGCTTTTCAGACGCAAGGTATCGGCTGAATGCCTTGAGCCAATGAGGAGGACATCTCCGGAAGTGCTTGCAATGAGACGCGCGCGGCGAAGGAGAAACGCACGGAGGAAAATCTCGCCGATCGTGGCGTCGGTTTGCATGATGCGGCGCAGATTTCCGCGATCGATTTCGAGCAATTTGCTGGCGACCAGAGTTCGACCACGCACAAGACTGTGACGCCCGGAAAGCAGGTCGACCTCCCCGGTGAATTCGCCGGCGTGATGCACGGTGATCAAGGTTTCAGTTTTCTCTGAAGGGCTTACGATTTCGAGCTCGCCTTCAATCACGACAAAAAATGCTTGTCGCTGCTCACCTTGATCAAAAATCACTTCACCTGAGGCAGCGTTCCGCAAGCGACCAAAAGGAGTGAGGCGAGCGATTTGCTCCTCATTGAGCTTGGGAAACATGGAGTTTTGCTTGTCGGAAGACTCGGGCATTAGGCCACCCAACCAAGGTTTCGTTCGATTCTTTGGCATTCCTACATTTTACCGTGAAATGTGCCGATAAATAGAGTACATCCATCTATTCCCTCAACTGGGTTTCAGATGCGTGCTTGAAAAGAGTGATAATCATGGCAAGCGGCTTAGGTGGAATCAGCGGCTATAATACGACAGGAATCCTTTCAGCAGAAAATACCGAGGTAGCAACTCTTGTTACGGCAGCGAGCTGGAATGCTCAAAAAGAAGATGTGAAATCTCTTCTAAGCAACAATGAATTCGTAGTTGCTCTCAGAGAGCGACATGCTTTGGACGTTCGTCAAAATCCAAAGGCCACGTATACGACATCTGCTCTCAACGTGATCGGTACGAACACCTCGCATTGGGAGAAGCTATTGAGCAAAGCAAACGAGGATGCCTCTTCAAACTACAGCAAGACCTATCTTGACAGCGTAAAGAAAAAAGCTGACTTTGATAAGGGAATTCCCCCACAACTCCAATCGGTGCAAAGTCAAACGAATGCGCTCATCAATGATCCCAATACGACTTATGCATCAAGAGTTTCAATGGCGTATAACCTGGCCTCGGTTCAGGCAGAAGCTTATATCAAGAAGGCGTTCCTAGAAGCAGATATCCGATCGAACAGCATTGTTCAAAGAAAAATGCAGAATCATCTCAGCGAAGCTATGAACCACCCGGGCAGCTTAGTCCGTGGAATTCAAA
The DNA here is from genome assembly GCA_013286945.1 of Candidatus Melainabacteria bacterium. Classification (GTDB taxonomy): domain Bacteria; phylum Vulcanimicrobiota; class JABDET01; order JABDET01; family JABDET01; genus JABDET01. The sequence goes on along the minus strand of JABDET010000024.1, from coordinate 11,532 downwards.
ATCAACTGAGCGGCAACGGATGGGAAGCAGCGCTTGTAACCGCGGCAAACGCTAAATAGATATTAAGGATACAACGGAGAGGAAGAACTTTCATCCCCTCGAAAGCGACACAGCATGAAGCCCAATTGGGCAGTCATTGTTGGACTTTTGTTCGTGCTCATTTTCGGGGCGCGAGCAATTTCGGCTGAAAAACACGAGAAGATCTACTACCCATTCCCCGTTCCGTATATTGACAAGGGGGGCTACTTGCCTTGTGAATCGTGCCGACTCGGAAAATGGGGGGTCTACCATTTGCCAGAGGGGGAAGAGCTGAAATTGTACGCAAGCCCGGGAAGCACACGGGTTGTCGCCAAGGTTAGAAACCGTGAGATTGTGACAGGCCTTGGGACCGAGATCCGCACAATGCCTGGAATCATTCAAGTTTTCCAGGAACACGGAGAATACAGGCCAAGAGACATCGTTTATCTCCTAAACTACACCGGCAACGGCTGCTTTAAGGTGTGGTTTGATGGTGCGATTAAGTCTGACTGCACAATCTACACCCTGGCATTGGATACGCCTCAGGCCGACTGGGGTGATCTCGTACACAATCCATGGAGTGTGTGGTGGCTTCACGTTCAGCTAAAGAACGGTCTTAAAGGCTGGGCCAGGGAAACTCCTGATCAACCCTTGCACTTTAACTTTACCTGCTGTCAAAACATGTAGGGTGTCACTTCAATTTCTAATGTTGTTTCGACTTGGCCACGAGATTTTCGATCTGATTTAAGACGTTAAGAATGGCTAAGGATTCTTTCTTGAATTTCGCAAAATCATAACCACCGCGTGACAGACTTTTCCGATGTCCCATCCAAACTGTCGGAATGGTGATGGCCATGAGGAACTTATGAAGCGCATGAGCGGTTCGATTAAGAAGCGTCGTTCGCTTGGCACAGATTTTTCCCAAGGTGCACGCCTGAAAAACGAGATGATAAGTTTCGTCTCGAAGAATTTGCATGCAAATGTTCTGCAGCAAGGGGGCGTCAGTACTTTCAGACAGGGCTGAATAATAAGGGATAGCAATAATTTCCGCGGTTAAAAGGACTCGAGCGGCAACCTCGAGCCCCGCGAGTTTTCTCAAGACGCGAAATATTCCATCAAGCCAATGTTTTTTCAGTAAGGGAATCGATTGCTGAATCATGAATCGAGCAAGATGACTTCCGTGGCGTTGCTCTTCCCGAATGAAAAGTTCAATGGCTTTTACATAAGCCGGGTCGTCATATTTGCGTGCGTGCGTTTTAGCTCGCTGGAGGAGCGAACTTCCGTCAGAGCTTTCCCCTAACTGAAATTGTTGAATGGAGCTTGAGATGCACTCGAGTTCCTCTTTGGAAAGACGATAAGAATGATTCCAATATTGTTTCATCAGATTGCTGGCATTGTATTGGAAATAGAGGATCCATGCCTCTGAACTTTGATGAGACCACGCTTCTTGATTCGATTCGTAGATGGCGAAAAGTTCAGCTAAAAAATCGGCAGGTTTTCGGTAGGTATCCGACAAAACGACGGTTTGAGGAAATCCAGGCATGTGCCCCTCCAAAATTAGGTGAATTCAGGATGAATTCATCCAGCGGTTACATGGACGTGATAAACCGCTGGATTCCTTTGTTAGAATTGATTTAGTCTCCATTTCATTGGCTGTTAATGGTTTTTAACTCCGTGCTTCACCGGTTTGTGGTGCGTCTTACGCGCGTGGCTAATGCCCTTCCTGCCGGTACCCCCGTTTTTTCGGAGATCCCAACCCGCTGCTTTGCCGGGTGAGCCGCCCGTGGCTTGCGAATAGGCCACAAAGGTGCAAGTCATAACCAAAGCAAAAGTACAAACTGCTGCAAGGATTCGCTTCATGATTTCACCTCCACTTGCTTAAACTTGAACTTATCATTTTTTGCAAGAGACTCAGGAACCCTTCTGGCAAACCATGCCGAAGCCCCTTGGGGTGAACGTCGCAGCCAAGTGAATTGCCTGCGAGAGAGGGAAATGCGGGCAGAGCTGGCGAATTGAAGGCAAATGCGTAAAAAGCTGCTTGCTCTCGCTTTGTTAATGACTATTTTCGGGATGCGGACTTCATTTGCGAGTCCGGATTGGAAGGAATTCTATTCTGAGGCTCAACACTTCAAGGTTCTCCTTCCCACAGATCCTAAGCATCAAGCCGTGAACTCCCCCTTGCCAGATGGGACAACAACAACCACAGATGTCTATACGAGCGTGAACCCGGACGGCACTTTTTACCTGATTGCTGCAAACACTTTTTCCAAAGAGATGGATGTCTCCGACACGACCAAGATTCTGGAAGCGTGTTTGAAGGGTATGCTCGTTGATAATACCGTAGTCGTTTCGTCGCAATTTGAGGAGTTTCATGGGCATAAGACTCTTGACTTCTTGCTTAAGGCTGGAACCACGTTCCAGAAAGGCAAAATAACTTTAGTCGGGCACAGCCTGTATGACTTGTTGTATGATTACGACGAGAAGCTCTATAACCAAGACGAGTACGATCGGTTTCTCCAGTCTTTCAACGTCATCAATCGCTAATCAGGTTCTTTGTTTCAAACATAAGCCACAGACCCTTGGATTTAGTTTCCACGTGGAGTCTTTAGGGAGGAAGGAAAGCATGGCCGTAATAAGCACCAATCAAGACAAGCTTGTTTCACATCAAGTTCTCACCAAGTTCATGCGTGAGGTTTTCGGGCGAATCAAATGTGCACCGGAAGTTTCCGAGCCCGTTGTTCAGGGAGTGGTTGATACTGCTCTTCGGGGTGTGGACACTCATGCGATAAGACTGCTCCCGCGTTACATAAAAGAGGGTCAATCGGGTCGCGTGAATCTTTCTCCCCAGATGAGAATTACACAGACTCTTCCTACAACGGCTTTGCTGGATGCCGACCACACCTACGGTATGCACGCCGCTTCTTTTGGGATGGACCATGCCATCAGAATGGCCGAACAATATGGGATGGGATCCGTGGCGATCTATAACTCTTCCCATTTCGGCGCCGCGGGGATTTACGCTTTGGCGGCGGCCAATAGAGGCTTCATGGGCTTTAGTTTTACACATGGGCATCCCATTGTTGCTCCGTCCGGCGGGAGTAAAGCTTTGATTGGCACAAACCCAATAGCTTTTGCCGTGCCCATGGAAGGGGAAGACCCATTTTGCCTCGATATGGCTACAAGTGGGGTTCCCTGGAATAAAGTACTTCAGTATCGCGCTGAGAACGCTCCGCTGAAACCCGGCTGGGCGGTCGATAGGGAAGGAAAACCAACCACGGATCCTCATCTTGCTTGTGCATTACTGCCAATAGGTGATTACAAAGGATATGGCCTTGCTATGATGGTGGATATTCTTTCCGCTCTCCTGACCGGCATGGCTTTTGGTCCGGGAGTTTCCGGATTGTACTCGCCAGGAGAACATCAGAACATCGGGCATTTCGTGATGGCCATTAATATTTCTGCATTCACACCGCCAGCCGAGTTTGCCTCCAGGATGAAAGAAATGGCTGAGGGTCTGCGCTCATCCCCTCGTGCCAATAATGATGTGCCGATCCTTGTTGCTAATGATCCCCAAAAAGCCACTCGGGCAGAGCGCTTGAGAGAAGGGATCCCAATTCCACCGCCAGTGGTTGATGATCTCAAGAATCTTGCGATGGAGCTCGGTATCGATTCAAACGATTATCCCTCGCTCTTGGGAACGTGATGCGCGCCAACGGTCAGGTCAAATTTTCTTCAGTTCGACGCGTCGGTTCTCGGCTCTCACTTTGCATTAACTACGGCAATAGCGCGACGCTCTGAAAGCACCTTGTTGTGCGCAGCATCACCTGTAAGGATATCGATCGCCTTAAGCGATTTTCTAGAACCCGTGTTGAAGCCTATTAACCAGTTCCATGTTGGCTGGAGGGCGATCGTTTTTTCCATCAAGTGGTTGGGCATCTTTTTGATAGGCCCAGTAGGTCCAGCTGATGTCCGTTATCCCGTTTCCCCCATCCCCATATTTTTTCATGAAATCCAGCAACTGTTGAGATTGCTGCGAATCGACGTGAAATCCGAAACGACTTGAAGGATCATGGCGCGTGATGCAGTGAAATTCTCCGATCCAGAGAGGTACGCTCCATAACCGCGCAGCCTCGAGAGCTTTACCAATTTTTGATATCGCTTTCTTCGCAGTCCCCATATAAATGTGGACTGCATACACTCCTTTGTCTTGTGGAAAATCGGGAGAATCGAGAATGTATTTTCCACGAAGTCTATGCGTTGAAAGGCTTACTTCAAAAACCAGAAGAAGTCTTGGGTCGATTTCATGAATTCGTCTGGCGGCCCGAATATAAAAATCTTCCAATTGGTTTTTTTGATTGCTGTAGGGCTCATTAAAAATATCAGCGGCGACTATATTGGAAAAGCCACGATAACGTTGGGCAACGATAGCCCAGAGCTCAATAAGATGCTGCTGGATCTTTTCTCCTTTAAGCATTGGTTTCGGGCGGTTGATGAAAAATTCTTGACTTGCCAATTGTTGCCCAGTTATCTTGTTGTCTACTGGTCCATGGGTTATTGGGTTTTTTGCAAACCACGATTCCGGATAAAGCCAAACCGCCTCTCCGTTTCCATGGATACGCTTTCCCCCTTTCCACTTGGGGGCGGTGAAGTTGGCGGACCAATCCCATTGATGCATGCTGAGAATAACCGCGATATCACGTTTACCAAATTCATGAATGATTGCATCAAGCGCTGTCAGGTATTCTTCGTTTATTTTTCCTGGCGCCGGTTCCAAATTAGCCCACGAGATAGGAATCCTGACAACGTTGAATCCCCAATTTGCAACCTGATCGTAAACATCACTTTTCGGAGAGGCGTAACAACCATATCGAATGCCCCACTGCGGATCATGACACCCCTTTCCCCAGGGAGTACCCGCCCCCCATTCCATCCCCGATACATTGACGCCGCGAAACACAACAATGTTGCCTTCGTTGTCAACAATACGCATACCTGAGGTGTGAAGCGGCCCATGAATTCTCATGGCAACTGGAGAAGCAACTGACAAAATCGGAGTAAAAAAAATACCACAATAAAGCAGAAATATTCCAAGCAGATGTCTCATCACTAGTCTTGATGCTTCTTGGCTCTTGTTCGTAGACCTTCCGTGGGCGCCCCTATGCGGCTTCGTCAGTGCACAGCGAAAAGTGAATCGTCAGAAAATTTCCCCGATCTTAGAACTTGGCTTGTTGTTGGCGTTGTTGACCAGGTCATCGAGGATTATCTGGGTTCAGTTCGAAGAGAGCGCTTGAAAAAAGAAGGCGCCTTCTCTTAATTGACTTGTTTTATTGAGAAGCGAGCGAAATACCCCGACTGTAAAGTCGGGGATATGAGAGAGCGAGCAAAGAGCGCCTCTGGCGTTGCGCCCACGGTGCCGAAGGCATCGCTTCCGCGTAGAGCACCGGGTGCAAACCCGTGGGTTGTGGAAGCGAAGTGAGGCGCTCTATAGTGGGCGAAGACGATAGCTCACGGTTACTTTCATCAGTCCGTTCTTAGCTACATGCTTTAAGTCTTCTGCCTGTTGGTGCAGTTTGCCTAGATGCCTTGCCCAAAGATCCTTTTAGAAATGGAGGAGACAGAGTCTCAGGAGTTGAATTAATGGCGACCTTGCTACTTGTATGGCGACGAACCGCCCTATTTTTATTAGTAATTGGAGGTAATCAATGACTCAGATTCAACAACTTGCAAATCATCATAACTTTTGTGTTTGGAGCGTTCATCAAGGAGGGGCTGTTCCATTTCATGCAGAGAACACACGGCCTGACCTCGCGAATTTAAGTACTGTCGACAAGATCGAATGGTTAGGGAACAATGTACTCCCTCTTCTTCCAGGAAACACCCAAGGTAAGATCGGGATTGAGCTGCATGTTCGAAAAGAGCTCAATGCTGAGAATATGCAGCCGGTAATGGATGTTCTGATGAAGCACGGTCTTCATATGGGGATGATTACTCCCGGTCTCCATCATACTTGTGCTCAAGGTGGTCCGATGTCCTTGAATAAAGCTGAAAGAGGACGCGCAGCAGATACAGTGAAAGAAACGGTCGATCTTGCCTATCGGATGCAAGAAGTTTGGCCTAAGGATATGGCTCCGACATTGGTGCTCTGGAACGGTGGGCATAATCGTTTAACTCAGGGGCCAGAGATCAGGGATCAATGGAAACTATTAGTTGAGGCCCGAGCCGATCTCTATGCGTATGAGCGAGATGCAGGCAACCGCCTATACCATGGCGGAGAATCAAAACCAAATGAAGGCCACCCAGTCCTTGTTCCACAAACGGAGCCGCAGGAGATGAAACTTGTGGATAGTGCGATGGAGCTTGCCGGTATTTCTGAGAGCGAGCGCCACCGATATGGGCTGAATCCCGAGACAGGCCATTTATGCTTAGTACCTGGTCTTGATCCAGCAGCAACACTCGCTCCGTACTTGGATAGAATTGTTCATTTCCATCCCAATTCCCAGGGTGAGGCCCCGACCGGGAGCACGCTTGGAGGACCGGGAATGTACGATGTGGATCATGAGGCAAAAGTTAATCCGCTAGGCATCACCATTGCGTATATGCTTAGAGAGAGTGGTTTTGCAAGAATGTTTGGCCATGATTTTCAACCCCGGCCCAGTGATACAAGTGATGGTTTGCGACAGGCAGCGGCTCGAAGTGTCCTTGCGGTAGAAACCTGCTGGCTGGTGAGCGATCCTACATGGGGAGGGAATTGGCAAGCCGATCGACTTAAAGCGTTAGCGAATAATGATGTTAGAAAAGCAACTGATATTCTCGACGATGTTCATCACGAGGCTCACCGCATTTTCAGAGAGGCATGTATCACTGCAGGGGTTGGAGAGGCCAGCCGTTTTCTTTCAGTTACACCATAAAGGCGAGCTCTTTATCTCAGTTGCTCTGGGTCTGAAACAACACGCAGCGTAAGTTCTTTTCCATCAGTAGCGGGATGGTCATCCTGACCATTCTTGGATCGGAGATGAAGTCGGACATCTGAAATCTCATCCGTAGGGAGATTTCATCCTGAACGAAGTGAAGGGATGTCCTCCATCGTATTCCGATCTCCGAACCCGGCTCTCCAGGGGGTTCGAATCCCTGGCTAAGCAAGTGCCAAACTTTCAATGTATTTTTTTATGGAGAGGTTGGCACGCCCGGAGGGATTCGGTCTTCATTCGCTCACGTCGTGTTCGCTCATTCAGACCGGCGGAAATTTTCCTGACGAAGACATCTGAATTGTCATCCGCAGGGACAATTCATCCTGAGCGACAGCAAAGGGCTGTCTTCTTTTCATCCACTGGATGCGTAAAATTTCCGTTCGAATCCCGGCTCTGTAAGTGCCAATATGCATGTTAACGCTAAGTGATATTGGCACGCCCGGAGGGATTCGAACCCCCAACCCTCAGATCCGAAGTCTGATGCTCTATCCAGTTGAGCTACGGGCGCAAATGCTTGAATCTATTGCGTTTTCTGTACTTTGCTTCTCCATTCCTTTTCAGGTTTGCAACCATTTTTGCAACCATTCTTAAAATTATGGAAGACCAAGGAGCAGGATGGAATTTTCTTTAGGGCTTCTTAGGATGCGTCTGTGACGATCGATCATAAAGAGCCTATAAAATTTTTGACCGGATTCGCGTTAAATTGCGGCTGATGACCGTAAATGAATCTTTAAACTTTGCACCACGTTCCCGGATAGCATCAACGACAATCTGGCTTTTGATTTGTTCCGGCATTCCGAATAGCCGAATCAATATCACACCTTTATGGACACGCCCTTGGCGAAAGACCAATTCCCCGAAGTCCTTATCCGCTGTAAGAAGAATGGCTCCTCTTTGATTTGCTAGATTAAGTACCGCGTCATCCGATAACCCCGTTGACATTTCTGCAACAAAAAGTACCCGATGGTCTTCTTTGCGTATCGATTTGACGATATCAGCGTCTATGCTTTCGTCAGCGAGAAAAATCACTTACGCTTCGGAATTACTGGATAAACTACATCGGCCCGAATGGCTTTGGAAGCAAAGTCCAAGGCAGCCCGAATTGCTGCTTGCGTGAGGCGAGGATGAGCTTTGAGAATTTGCCGAGTAGTTTCTCCCGCAGCCAGCTTTTCGAGAATCAACTCAACCGGAATCCGTGTGCCAGCAATGACCGGCTTCCCCATCATGATAGCTGGATCAGAATGGATCAAGCCATCCAATTTTGGACCGTTGGGTTTCTGCATTGGGGGTCTCTGCGCCGCTTGTCTTCTCATGGTGCTAATCTCCGATCATGATTATATTATATCGCACAATTTCGGGTTTGTACAGCAAAATCCCGCTCATTCGTTCATGGCTGACACAACGCCAGCAACAATCGGTCAAACACCTGAAGGATTCCACCGAATGACAAGGCAACTCTATAATCCTATATGGCTGATATAACGCGCGACGAGTGTGGTCAGTTGTGCTCGAACTTTACTCTTACGCGAGTGAGGAGTCGGCTAAGCAGCGTAAGAAAACATTCAGGAAGATCGGTGAATCAAGCGCGCCCCTTTTTGCGATTGGCGAATTTGTAAACCAAAAAGAGACCACCAAGTACCAGCCAAAATACGCACAACGCACAAAATAGAGAAAAGTAAAGAAGTCCGCCCATCCCGGTTGTCCCCAAAGTTGACTCAATGGGATAAACTGTCAGCACAAAGTGGCGCCCTGTCAGCTGAGAATCTCCTTTAACCGTTCGTGCAAATACCTCATAACCGAGTTTGGGATTTACATTATCAACACGGCTCACCATCAAAAAGTACTCACCTTTATAATACATTTTCGAGAGCAGTTCATCTTTTAAAATCTTACCATGGATATCCCTAATCTGAATTTCGAAACTCCCATTATAAGGGATACGCTGGGCAACTTTAGTTCGATCTAAAGGTTTATCTCTTTCCTCAAAGACATAGCGAATGGAAAAGCCCGACAAAGATTTAAGCTGCTGATTAGAAGGGACTTGGATCCCGATATAATCCGTTGTTTTAGAAAGATCAAAATCGGCTGTCAAAGGCTGCGGTTGAGGGCTATGCTGTGATTTCCATTCAGCACTATACTGGTAATAGCTGTAGACAGAAAACAGCGTAGCTGTCAGAGCAATGACGGCGAAAATCTGCAGGCATAGTTTAAATGTTTTCATTGAACTTTCTTTTTCAATTATAACATCAAGGTGCCTTCAAAACAAGCCTTTAAAAGAATTCCGATAGATCAATTTGCACCTATCGGCGATCTGGAAAGTCTTGCAACCATTTTTGCAACCATTGATACATGGAACACCCCCTAAAACCATGGAATACCATGGAACACGGAACTCAAAAAACCCTTATCATCATTGAGGAATATAGAAAATGGGGGGAGAGCAAGATTGAATCCGAAGTCTGATGCTCTATCCAGTTGAGCTACGGGCGCACAGCAAAAACCTATTTCGGCAACGCATCATCCAGGAACCTGCTACAACAAGCCTGTGTAGTCGAAAGCATCCGAAGTCTGATGCTCTACTCTGCACACACATTGGGGGCCAGGATGGCCCCCATCCTCTCAGAGTATAATTTTCCACGGATGGAAAATTCTATCCAGTTGACCCTTCGCTGTCGCTCAGGATGAAATGTTCCTACGGATAACATTTCAGCTACGGGCGCATAACCTTGATTTTATTGGGCTTTCTGTTTTTAGTTGTTCTTACCTTTTCGTCGTTGCAACCATTCTTAAGAATATGGAAGACCATGGAACATCAAGGAATATACTTGAAAACCTGGATAATATCCTTGGTAGAAGAGACACCTGTCCTTCCTCCGGTCCAAACAGGTAAGCATTTAATTTCGTGATCTCGTTTGTCTGATGTGGATTACCATGTATGGAACATGCTGTCAAAAGCGAGACGTATGAAGAATAGGCCTGGTTACCATTCAGCTCCGGTCTTACACCGATAGGATCAATTTGCTCCATCGACGGTGGAAGTCGTCACCTTGAAAAGGGAAAACCTCAAACATGATGGTCATCATAACGGGGCACTCCATAAAGTGCGTGCGCCAATTATCATGACGCTCTTAGGAATTCTTTTTATTTACTTTGTCGCCAAGGTGGTTTAAACTATACCCTGCTCCGACAAAAGAGCGTCCCACAATTCAAGGCGGGCTTCCAGTGAAACTCGTGCCGTTTCTTCGGCTTCAGCCCAAAGGCGTTCATCTTCTCCACAAATTCTTTTTAGGAGCGCTCGGGACATCGGGCCATGCCTCTCGCCGTCATGTTTGATATGTCTCTCCAGATAATCAAGAAACACACTCCAGCGATCCTGCGTCATGGTGGTCAGCTGAAGGGCTAGAGGTTGAAACATTTGAGGGATAATGTCCTCACGACCATAGGTAAAAGCAGCGGCAATACGATGCACCTGATTGGATTGTGCAATCGATAGGGTTGTCCGAACAAAGGACTTAACGCCTTTGGGAAGTTGAAGCTGCTCGAACACCTTTTCAACAGAACGGGTGCTTCTGAGGGACGCCATAAAAGCTTGGATAGGACCTTGATCGGCTCCACAGGCGTTCATGGCCTCCAGATAAAGCTCGAAATGAGAAAGATATCGCTCTCCAACACGATCGCTTTCTTCCTCAAGAACAATTTCATTAATCAATCTTCGGGCATCCGGATCGCTTGTGGGAAGCCAAGGGACCTCCACGCAGGTTAATTGACGTTGAAGCGCTTTCAGAAGAGATTGAAAATCCCACACGCAAAACACATGCGAACGCATGAAAATCTTCAATTTGTTTTCGTCACTGACTTGCCGATATAACGGGTGCGCTACCAGCCGATCCACGAGGTCGTCGACCCGAATTCTTGTTTCCTGATTCGTCAACATCTCTGCCTCCAAGGGTATTTCCAAATATTCACCGCTTTCTCTAATTCAAAAAGTGGCTTGCTAAACAGAGTCCACGGAGCGTTACTTGTTAAGCGCTTGCTCATTTGAAGTGGGCCAGACCATTTCACTTTTCACGCGTATGCCATCATCGGTCAGGTGCTTGATCATGCTGTTGGCTTTAGATTGGATCACAATGAAACAGAGGGGTTCAGTCCCATTGTTCCGCCAAGCCCGTTCACCGTCCGGAGATACTCGAATCACTGAGCCTTCACCTATATCGAACGTTTGCCCGTCTACTTGAAATTGACCATGACCTTTAATAACAATGTATAATTCTTCATTTTCTCGATGTTTATGAATGAAAGGCGCCTCTTTTTCTGGCGGAAGAGCATTCAATGAAACTTCGAAGCCGGTAAGTGCCAGCAAATCTTTCAAGAAAAGTGTCCCTTCCCGTTCCAATGGCAGGGTCGGATGTTGAATGTTTCACCCCCCACCCTTCTCCAGTCACCTAAGTGAATTGCGGCAACGTTCGGTCCGTCTGTTCGATTCATTTGGCTTCCTCCTTAATTAGATTGCCAATTCAGATTTTCAATCACGATCGTTCCGTCCTCT
>JABDET010000023.1 GCA_013286945.1 Candidatus Melainabacteria bacterium | reverse complement strand
CCAGTCAAGACCGTGGTTGTCTTCCCGCCGGAGAAACGGTCACCTTTTCGTTGCTTGGAAAATATTGAATAGCCGGCATATCGAGCTGTCTTCCCTAGCTCCTCTTCAATTCGAAGGAGCTGGTTGTATTTTGCAATTCGCTCACTTCTTGAAAGGCTTCCAGTCTTGATTTGCCCGGCATTGATTGCAACAGCCAAATCAGCAATCGTGGTGTCTTCAGTTTCACCAGATCGATGTGAAATGATCGTGCCATAACCATGCCTTTTGGCCAGCTCAATGGTTTCTAAGGTTTCGGTGATCGTCCCAATTTGATTGAGCTTAATGAGGATGGCGTTAGCCACACCTTGCTCGATTCCTTGGTTTAAGCGAATGGGATTCGTCACAAAGAGATCGTCACCCACCAACTGGATTTTCCCCCCGAGCTTCTCGGTCAACGTTTTCCACCCATCCCAATCATCCTCAGATAATCCATCTTCGATGGAAAAAATCGGATAGCGCTTGATCCAAGCCTCATACTTATCGATGAGAACCGATGCAGCCACCGATTGCTTTTCAAACTGATACTTTCCGTTACGATAAAATTCAGAGGCAGCGACGTCCAGGGCCAAGGCCACTTGCTCACCTGGTTTGTAGCCTGCTTTTTCAATGGCTTCCATGAGGATTTCCAAGCTTGACTCATTGCTGGTTAAGTGTGGTGCAAATCCCCCTTCGTCTCCTACGCCAACAGCAAGCTTTCGATCGGTCAAAAGTTTTTTCAGGGCGTGAAAAATTTCTGCTCCCCAACGTAAGGCTTCACGAAAGGTTGGCGCTCCCACCGGTACAATCATGAACTCTTGAATCTCAAGACCGCTATCGGCGTGAGCCCCTCCATTGATGACATTCATCAGGGGGACAGGGAGAAGCGACGCACTGGTTCCCCCTAGGTATCGGTAAAGGGGGCTGTTCAAAGCACGCGCGGCGGCGTGGGCAATCGCCATGCTGACACCGAGAATGGCATTGGCCCCCAAATTCTTTTTTTGAGGAGTCCCATCAAGTTCGAGAAGAAGCTGATCGAGAGCGGCTTGGAAAAAGACATCCTTTCCTTCAAGTTTTGGAGCAATTTTTGTCTTAATGTTGTCAATGGCTTTTTGCACTGACTTTCCGCTGTATCGCTTTGGATCTTGATCGCGAATCTCCATGGCTTCATGGGTCCCCGTGGAAGCACCTGATGGGACCGCGGCACGCCCCATCACCCCACTCTCGAGGAAGACCTCGACTTCAACCGTTGGATTCCCACGTGAATCCAAAATTTCCCGACCTTGAATCCGTTTAATCGTGGAATCCATGCTTAACCCCTTTCCGTCATGGTTTCATTAATCTTTCGGATTGCTTGATTGTTCGGCCTCTCCGGAATTTCGAGGACTTCCACTTCCACCGTTTTTCTTCCAAAAGTAAGGATCAAACGATCCCCTTTGCTAACCGTGGTGGAAGGTTTGGCCACTCGATCCCCAATCTTTACGCATCCCTTTTCGCAAAATTCCTGCGCTAATGACCGGCGCTTGATGAGTCTTGACAACACAAGAAACTTATCCAGACGCAAAACGAAACCCTTTCGATATTACAGGATGAACCAACCCGAAAGCCGACGGAATTCACCCGAATCAGGTGTGGTGGAATAAAGGGCAAACAGCCATGGGAATTCCCGATTTGACGCAAAAACAAGCCGGTGCCCCTCGGGCTCACTTGTGGGAGACAAACTTTCGCCCCCTGCGGCAATCTTCTTCAGCGTGTGACTTTCAGGGATGTAGGTGTAGATTGCCGCCGGACCCCGTTCATTCTTGGCTTGAAAAAAGAGCTGACTTCCATCAGAGGACCAACTCAAGTTGTCGGGATTCGGCGGAAGGCCAGGGGTGAAATCCAAATTGGATCCATCGGCATTCATGATTCCAAGCGTCGGCGACCCAATGACAGGAGGAACTTGAAAAAAAGCGATGCTTTGTCCATAGGGAGAATACCGTGGAGAAAGATTGTTGCCGGTGTCTAAGATGCTGACCGGTTTTGTTCCATCGGGGCTCACCGTCATGATCGCATTGCTCTTATCACGGTGGGCCAGAAACAAGATCTTGTCTCCCGCAGGGGACCATGTGGCTTCAACCACATCGGAATCCACAGGAACAAGGCTCGAAACCCCAAGATTGAGATCAAAGATGCAAAGCGAATTCTTTTTGCCGTCAAAACCGGTAAAAAGCATTTTACGTCCATCCGGAAGAAACGCGAGGGGGGATGGAGCAAAAGAAGTGGAGTGAAAAACGATTCCATTCGGGGCTGGCAACGGGATAAAGCTGCCACTTTGATAGTTTAAGATTTCAATGTAAGTCCCTGCGGAATTCTTAAATTCAAGAGCCACGTAGTGGCCTGCCCCTCCAAAAGAGATTTTCTGGATTTCGTCCGGACCTGAATAATTAGCCACTTGTTTCACTTTGAGGGTTGGCACATCCACTTCGTACAGGCTCCAGATTTTCTTGAGTGAAAGGGTAAAACGCCAGGCGCCAGCAAAAACGGTTCGGCCATCAGGATTCCAAGCCACACTTCTCATCTCGCCAATCCCGGTTGGCACCTTCAAGAAATTCTCGTGCAGTGTTACGACCGTTTGTTCTATCTTGGGGTACTTGCTTAAGGATTTCACGTAATACGGGGAAAGGGAAATGGCTAAAACCGCAAGAATGCCAAGAAACAAAAGCCCTTTGATTAATTTCATGGCGGGTATTTCCCCTTTTTGCCATTCCCCCCCTGCAGGAAGAGACACTGGGAATGCCAATGAAAGCACAGGAGAGTTAAACGATGAGCCAGCAAAAACCCAATTTACATTTTGAGACCTTAGCCATACACGAAGGGCAAGCTCCCGATCCCGCAACCGGGGCCGTGATTGTCCCAATCTACCAAACCTCGACCTATGTTCAGGAAGAGCTTGGAAAGCACAAGGGATACGAATATTCGCGAACGGGGAATCCAACACGGAAAGCGCTTGAAGAATGTCTCGCTAGCCTTGAGGGAGGAAAGTTTGGATTGGCCTTTGGTTCAGGAATGGCGGCGGAATCAACCGTAATCAATCTCTTTTCTCAAGGGGATCACCTCCTCGTGAGTGATGATGTTTATGGCGGAACCTTCCGTTTATTCCAACGTGTTTTCACCCGTTATGGACTAACGTTTAGTTTCGTCGACGCGCGCGATACCAAGAACTTTGAGAAGGGATTGAAGAAAGAAACCAAAGGGATTTGGATCGAAACGCCAACCAATCCCTTGCTGAAAATTGTTGATTTGGAATGGGTGGCTCAATTTGCAAAAAAGAATAATCTCCTTTCGATTTGCGATAATACCTTTGGGACCCCCTTTTTCCAACAGCCGCTTCATTGGGGAATTGATGTCGTTGTTCATTCAACCACCAAGTATCTTGGGGGGCATAGCGACGTTGTGGGTGGTGCTGTGATTACGAATCGAACCGATCTTTTTGAAGCGTTGAAATTCCACCAGAATGCGGTTGGAGGGGTACCAGGTCCTTTTGATGCTTGGCTTGTTTTAAGAGGGCTGAAAACTTTGGCCCTGCGGATGGTCCAACATGAAAAAAATGCGAAAGCCATCGCGGAAATGCTTGCTCACGATTCTCGTGTGGAACGAGTCAATTATCCAGGACTTTCGAGCCATCCACAACACGCGCTCGCTAAGAAGCAAATGTCAGGGTTTAGTGGGATGATTTCATTTGACTTAAAAGGTGGATTGTCCGCTTCCCGTCTCTTATTGAAAAACACCCAGCTTTTTTCTTTAGCGGAATCACTGGGAGGCGTGGAGAGCTTGATCGAACATCCAGCCAGCATGACCCATGCAAGCCTTCCCCCGGAAGTTCGACAGCAACTGGGGATTGGAGATGGCCTAATCCGCCTCTCGGTTGGGATTGAGCATGAAGCAGACTTGGTGGCCGATTTAAAAAATGCCCTCGACAAAATCCGATAATCATGCTTTATCTCTTGTGTCTTTTTCTTACCCTTCATAGACCTACGCCTGTACTCGAACTCAAGATCGCTCCCGAAAAGCAAACCTTTGAAATGAAAGAAGCGATCAATTTGCTGGTTTCGCTTGAAAACAAAGGGAGCCTTGCTGCTGTTGTGGACAAGCGTTTTCTTCCTGGACCCGACGAATCGTTCGGCCAGGAAATCACACTTCTTGTGACCGGTCCCAAAGAACATCCGCTCCCTTACCTTGTCCTGTTCGAGCCTTCAACCCTCAATCCGGATGACCTTGAAATCCTCGGGCCACGACATTCCCTAACCCAGACTCTCACTTTATCTAATGCCTATGTTTTCGGAGAGGAAGGGACTTACCAGGTTCAAGCCATTTATGACACCACCCTCATCCAATCACCCGTCCCCTTTTGGCGTGGACGACTTGTTTCTCTCCCGATAACTTTTGAGGTTAGGAAATGAGAAAGTTTTCGTTTTTGTTCTTCTTGTTTTTTTTCTCATTGGCACTCGGGATGGCAGACCCGCTCCCATCCGATCTGGATCTCTTACTGAAAAAAATTGAAGAAGGAAATGTTCTTTTCCAAAATTATCAACAAAGCCTAAAGATCAAGAAATCGAGTTCGGCGTCCAATCAGCTTCCAGCGCTTCTTCAATCAAGACAAGAAGCAATCGGTTTAGCGATGAAGACCTATGGAATCTCCCCTTTTGACCAACCGGGATGGAGCGTGGAGGCTAGCCAATTCCGATCGGCCAATTGGTTTGTGGGCCCTTGGGGGCGCGGAATCTTGGGAAATCAAGCTTTTCAATCTCCAGCCTGGCTTGGTGCATCCTTAACGGCGCTCCGTTTCCAGTTTGATCATCTAAACCAGTGGCCCTATCTCTTGGAGGACCAACACCTGGCCTTGGCACTCACGTACCGATTCGTTCTTTCCAAAGCCGACGATCTGAAGCTTTCAACGGAAGAGCGGGCTCAATTCGAGGAACTCTCGAAGCGCCACGCCGATCTTTTGTCTCCCACACGCCTCGCAAATCTCCAGACCCAGCAATGGCCTAGAGTAACACCTCTCCCTTCGGAACCAGCCAAAACGGGAGCGCTCTTTTACACCCCACCCGCGTTACACGCCGAAGACCGTTTTCTCCGGGTAAGCTTAATGGCTGACAGTGGGCCTGTTTCAAAGGTTCCGATTCTCCTTGCCACCCCGAAAGAAGCAGGCTATTCACTTAGAGATTCTGTGACAACCAACGAAAAGGGAGAAGGGGTCTTCGATCTGGATGGAAGCGCGAATTCCATTCTTCTTGTCCCTTGCATCAAAGACGGCCCATTCCCCCATCGCTTAACGGTTCTTCCATCAGAAAATTCTGTACCTTCAGGAGGGCCTCCAAATTTTTCGAATCTCCCCACAGCTCTTGAACCAAAAACCGAACAAGTTTGGAGCGGCAACAATCTCCTGGACCGGGAAGGAAAAACTGTTTTGACCCTCGGCAATGAAGAGCGCCCCATTTTGGCGGGAAGTTCCACTTACCTCGTGACGCGAATTCCATCACGTCTTCCAGGCTCACGAGAAATTCGCCTGGCCACTCCGAATGGAACGTTAGCGTTCAGCATTTCGCTTGTGGTGGTTCGTGGAGAATTGAAGGAAAAAACATTGCATCGTGGAGATCACACGGATCTGATCATACAAGAATACGGAATTCCAAGGGCCGACGCGTGGATTGCTTTAGATGGTTCGCATCTAACGTTTGACGATGGAAGCTCAAGGAAAACCATGGAACTTGAAGAGAAAAAACCGGCCGCGGTGCCTGTGCACGCTGATGTCCCTGGCCATTTCAAGATCGGCTTTGGAATTCTTCACCCGTTGCGAGAAAAGGCCATCGCGAAACTTCTTGAACTTCGAGCGACGCTGGAGAAGGCTGAAACAAAGGCGTTGCTCGATCAAGCGGTGTGGGCTATCGAGCAGGGAGAAGTGGCACGCGCAGAAAGCTTTCTTGAAGAGCTACGTTATCAAATCTTGCTCCGCGAAGGCAAGGTACTTCCATTCAATGAGTTCTTCGGGAGCTCCGGGTTGGACATTCCTTAATCTCAAGCATTACTTTTTGGAAGAATCAGTCGGCGCGTTTGATCGCCGGGTGGACGGAACTTGACGACCCTTCAAAATCTCTGGACGGATCGGATTCATTTGTCGGCTTGATGGGGCGTTGTCGGGAGAAATAGTCTCTCTGTTCGGTGCATTGCCAGGAATGGGCCTGTTTGATGGCCCAGGGTTAAGGGGATTTCGCCGACCCCGCACAATATCAAGATGAGTTTTGTTCATTTGTTGACTCACGGCAGCGCTTCTCTTGTAAACTTCTGCAATTGATTGCTGACTATCCGCCGTCATTTCCCTTATGATTTGCTCAGGCTGGCTCGCATTCTCATCACTGTTTGATAAAGAGGTGCTTTCCGCCGGAGCAGACGTTGGTGACACGGGCTGGCTCGAGGTTGTGGCAGGAAGATTGCGAGGAGTATTTGGCTGAACTTCCTGCTTGGAGGGCTCCGGGTCGCGTGAAACGGATGCGGTATCTTTCAGTTTGAATGGAGATTGGAGCTCGATTCGATGACCAAAATTTCCTGCATAATAGGTCCCTCCGAAAAATGCGCCGCCAAGAGCCGCTGTACCCAGAATAGCTTTAGTTATTCTCCGCATGATCTTGTTTTTCTCCCGAATGGAAATTTGATTCTTTTCTTACTGAGTTTTCCTTCGAAGAGCCTCTTTGAGCTGAGCTACCGATGCCTGGTCCAGGGCCGTTTTCACCCTTTCATCCCCGGTCGAGCCACTTTGGTCCTCCAGTTGCCTTTGCGGTACTCTCGCATTTTCAAGTTCTCCCTGGCCGGAAGCTCTCACTTTCTCAGGATCGGTCATTGCCCAAGTAGCAACCTTGCTGAAAAGACCGCCAATCATCGCTCCCCCAACCTGGAGTGCGTCCCCAATCACCCGCGAAATTCGACGTTCTCCCGCAACTGCTCCTAAGATCCCCCCCAAAAATGCACCAACGGGACCGATGGCTCCTGCCATCTCCTGAGCACCAATCCTCATGCGTTTAAAGTAGTTCGGTGAGGTTGGTTCGGGATCATCGCCTCGGGGAAAAAGTGAAAACGCAGAAAATTGTCTGCGCATCCAGCGTGCTTGGTCAGCAGCATGCAGATCTGCCTTTTCGACTGCAGCCGCTTCGTTGCAACCATCGACAACACCAAATGGCAAGCTAAGCACTACTCCAGTAGCGAGACCAGCGACGGCCCCTTTCAATGCTCCCCCAATAACTTGTCGCCGGCTATAAACATTACCACTTGATTCTCCCACTCGGATCTGATTCATCATTAAAGCCTCCAGAAATTCTATCAGAATTCGTTAATTTACTCGTATCTGCTCAATTATACCCGCATTTTGTAATGAAATCTACCTCAAAACGGGGAAAAAACATTGCCTTTTTGTGAACATTTCGTCAGGAGAGAATTACGCGCGCTTATAGATTGAAAAGAAATGCTGCACTACCAACGCCTGGAGAAGGTCGCTCATAATGTGGAATGGTTTAAAAAGTTTCGCGGAAAACCGTTCTTTCCCGCATACCAGCCAGTCCCGCCTGCTACGGCTAATGCTCCAAGAGCAAGCCCTGTACGCACAACTTTACCCAAACTCATCTTTATTCATTCCTCCTCAAAGTTCTTTTCTAATAGTGGTAGCATTGACCGCTTTCATTGGGGGTCATTTCATTGAAGGGGTATCGAGTGCCCGAGCACTCGGGCCGAGACGCTCATAAAGCTCAGCTTTTAACTCATCTTTTGTGGCTTCATGAAGAGCCCTTAGTTGTAGGTATCGATTTTCTCGCACCGTTCTTTCACGGTAAGTTTTCATGAGGTCTGCGAGAGGAACTTCCCGAAGCGAGTGCACTCTCTCTTCTTGAGTCAAAGGACGTTCCCCGATCGGTCTCTGATCAAAAATCCTGATCGGAAACGTGCTTCCAGGATGAACCGTCTTCCCCGGATCGATCTTCGGTTCAACTTGAGTCGTCACACGACCTGGAGGAGGAAAAGCGAAATTCGGCGGTTCAGGACTAGGTGGCGCAGGGACCGCTTCTTGGCGGGGAGGAAACCGAACATAGGTTCGGGCCGGATCTCCCGCGGTTGGCAGCGGAGCCGCTTTCTTCTTGTCTTGGCCAGTGGAAGAAGTCGCTATCGTTCCATCCCCCCTCGTGGGCCTCGAGCCGGCTGCATAGCCAACGACTGCTGTGGCTGTTACGCCAACGGCAAGGGCACGAATCACGGTTCTAATCTTCACACGGTTTCTCCCCAGACGGTAGCACCGAGGACGGCGCCCGTCGCAAATTATTCAACTTATTGAAAGTATTTGTCATTCCTTGAACTTTGCTCACTCTTTATCACTCCTAGATTTTCAGCGAAGATAGTTCAATTATACCCGCATTTTGTAATGAAATCTACCTCAAAACGGGGAAAAAACATTGCCTTTTGGTGAACATTTCGTCAGGAGAGAATTACACGATCTTACAGATTGAAAAGAAATGCTGCACTACCAACGCCTGGAGAAGGTCGCTCATAATAATGAAGAGAACCAGGAATGTTTTCTCCAAGTGCCCCCCATAAGAAGTAAAGAGAACCCCAACCCCCTTCAGGCTGAGCCGCCTTAAAAAGGGTCTTGTCCATGTCATCCAGTTCTCCGATCGTCCCTCCACTCAGCATGCGAACAATCTCATCATCGAACTTTCGAATCACATTCAACGTTTGATCAACATGGCCATTTAAGTCGGTTCGATAACTCAGTGAACCGGTAACCACAAGCGCTAAGGGCTCTGGCCATTTTTGGGTTCCTCTCCGAACCGCAACTCCCCATTTTCGATGGGCCTCAGGGGACATCTGCGATAGCGATGTTGGAACCACCATCAGATTTCCCTCTGGAGACAAAAGGCTTAAGGGATGCCAGTGTCCTGGGTCAAGCCCCCACTCATCGGTGGCTTCAGCCCAAAGCCCGGTGGCTTCGGCTGCCTTCTCAATCGATTGAGCCAGTTGTGGTTCTCCATGCACCGACAACGCTGGGGCATCCTTCCCAAGCATTGAGGGATTCTCACTTCGGTTCACGAGAAACTTCCCTTTCGGCCTCCACTTGACGCTTGTGGAGATAAAACCTCGCACATCGCGAAGCTCTGACTTCACGGCCAGCAAGGCTCGAGAAAGCTTCTCTGTGCTTCCGTTTTGGGATCCCGCCGCCGTTCCTTCCGCTAAAAACAAGATCTTGCTAATCGGCATCGTAAGACTGGGTATTCCGCTGAATGTAAAATTTTCCTTGTCCCGGTGCGCGCTCTAGACGTGATCCATCACCAGGAGGGATTTGTGGAACGGCTTTTGAAATTGGCCAAGATGGAAATACAATTTGGAACCGATGGCTGGCGCGCAAAAATTGCTGACACGTACACCTTTGAAAACGTGCGTAAAGTTGCCCAAGCAACCGCAACATTCTGGAAGTCTGAAAAAAGAAAAAAACTTGAGTGCTACACCTGGAAGCCAGGAACTTATGCCTGCACCTATCGCCCACCTGAAAGAGGGTTAGTGGTCGGGTATGACGCCCGATTTCTTTCCGAAGATTTCGCCCTCGAAGTAGCCAAAGTTTTAGCAGCCAACGGAATCCCAGTTTTTCTCTCAAAGACGATCACACCGACCCCGGTCACTTCCTTCGCTATCACGGAACGGAACCTTTCGGGAGGGGTGATGATCACCGCAAGCCATAACCCGTATCGCTGGAACGGCTTTAAGATCAAAATGGAATTTGGGGGATCTTCCCTTCCAGCCATCACCGATGGGGTGGAAGAAGAACTCAAAAAAATGACACGAGAAAATATTTCTCCTCTGACAACACCCAAGGCCCCCATCGAAGAAATTGATCTCATCTCACCTTTTTTCGATGCCATCCGTAAAAAAGTCGATTTAGCGTCGATTGAAAAACAAGCCTACAAAATTATGGTCGATCCCCTTTATGGAACAAACGTGGGACTCTTCAAGCGTTTTCTTCCCAAGGCGAACGTCCACGAATTGCACGGATACCGAGATCCCCTTTTTGGAGGACTCAATCCTGAGCCGATTGATCTCAATCTTAGGGAACTGATGGCTTCTGTACCCAAAGAGGGGGCCGCGGTTGGCTTGGCTGTTGATGGAGATGGGGACCGAATTGGGGCTGTGGATGAAAATGGAAACTTCTTAAGCTCTCATGAGATTTTCTGCCTTCTCCTATGGCACTTGGTGAAACATCGAAAGTGGAGTGGCGGAGTGGCAAAAACGTTTTCGACCACGAATCGAGTGAAACTCTTAGCCGAACACTTCAAGCTTCCGTTTTATGAAACCCCCATTGGATTCAAGCACATCGCCAAGTTATTCTTAACCGAAGACATCTTGATTGGTGGTGAAGAATCAGGAGGAATCGGAATCAAGAACCACATCCCGGAGCGGGACAGTCTCTTGAATGCTTTGCTTCTTCTTGAATTGATGAGTGTGACCGGAAAAAAATTGGGAGAAATCCTTCAAGAGATCCATCAAACCATCGGGACCTTTTACACGGACCGCCTCGACATGGAGCTTTTGCCAACCCACAGACAACGCGTCTTAACTTGCTTACAACAAAACATTCCCGGTGAGATTGGTGGCCTGAAAGTTGAGGGGAGTTCCACACTTGACGGGGTGAAATATCTGCTGGAAGGGCATGCGTGGATGTTGTTCCGCCCATCAGGAACCGAACCCCTCATCCGTATTTATGCCGAAGCAAGAAACCGCGATGACGTGAAAAAAATGCTGGATCGCGGAAGAACCATTGTGGAAGAGGAAAGCCATGCTGGGGCGACAAAAGGTTAGAGCCCCTCGCGACAATACCCTGAACTGCAAGGCATGGCCCCAGGAAGCAGCGCTTCGGATGCTCATGAACAACCTCGATCCCGAGGTAGCGGAAAAACCTGAAGAGCTGATCGTGTATGGGGGAAGTGGAAAGGCCGCACGAAACTGGGAGTGCTTCCACAAAATTGTCGAAACCCTCAAACAGCTGAAAGACGACGAGACCCTGCTTATACAGTCCGGAAAACCGGTGGCTGTTTTCCCCACGCACAAAGGAGCTCCACGGGTCTTGATGGCCAATAGCCTCTTGGTTCCTGCATGGTCGACTTGGGAAAAGTTTCGCGAGCTTGAACGGATGGGACTTACGATGTTTGGCCAAATGACTGCAGGCTCCTGGATCTACATTGGAACGCAAGGAATCTTGCAAGGGACTTACGAGACCTTGGCGGAATGCGCCCGCCAGCATTTCGGCGGCACTTTGAAAGGCCGCTTTGTTTTGACTGCAGGGCTCGGAGGCATGGGTGGTGCTCAACCACTTGCGATCACGATGAACGGTGGCGTGGGCCTTGTAGCCGAAGTTGACCCAGAACGAATCAAGCGCCGCCTTGAGAAAAAATTCTTAGACCTCATGACCGATAGTCTCGACGAAGCACTTGCCCTTGTTTCGAACGCGGTCAAAGAAAAGAAGCCCCTTTCCATTGGTTTGCTTGGAAACGCAGCTGAGATTCTTCCTCAAATTTTGAAAAAGGGAATCATCCCCGATGTGGTCACCGATCAAACGAGTGCTCATGACGAGTTGAACGGCTATGTACCCGCGGGAATAACCTATTTTGAAGCATTAGAATTACGCGTAAAAAACCCGCAAGACTACATTCATCGATCCCTCTTGTCGATGGCACGCCATGTGGAAACCATGATCGCCTTCAAGGAACACGGATCGATCGTTTTTGATTACGGGAATAACATTCGCCAACAAGCCGAGAAAGGCGGAGTACAGAATGCTTTCAGTTTCCCAGGATTTGTGCCAGCGTTCATTCGCCCGTTGTTTTGTCTTGGAAAAGGGCCGTTTCGTTGGGTGGCCTTATCCGGAAATCCAAAAGACATTGCGGTGACAGACGACCTTGTGCTTAAACTCTTCCCCGATGATGAAGCCCTAGGGCGTTGGATTAAATTGGCAAGAGAAAAAGTGGAGTTCCAAGGGCTGCCTGCACGAATCTGCTGGCTTGGTTATGGGGATCGCGCAAAGTTTGGATTAGCGGTCAATGAAGCGGTGCGAGAGGGAAAGATCTCTGCGCCAATCGTGATTGGCCGCGATCATTTGGATGCTGGATCGGTCGCTTCGCCAAACCGCGAAACCGAAGGGATGAAAGATGGTTCGGATGCAATTGCCGATTGGCCAATCCTAAATGCGTTACTGAATACCGCCGCTGGAGCACATTGGGTTTCGGTCCATCATGGAGGTGGCGTTGGGATTGGTTACGCCATCCACGCCGGCATGGTGGTCGTAGCGGATGGAAGCAAAGACGCCGACGAACGTCTCCAACGGGTGCTAACGACTGACCCGGGACTCGGCGTTGTTCGCCACGCGGACGCCGGCTACGAAGAAGCGAAGAAAACCGCCAAGCTAAAAGGGATCGACATGCCGATGCTTCCCTGAACGAAGAGCCGCTAACCAAAGTGGGAAGAGGGAAAAAACAAGTCGTTTAGCTTAAAGTCGTGGCTTTAGAAGCCGATAAAATCTAGAGGTTATCGCATGGAAGTCAGCATCAATCAAGAAGAAACCTTCAACCTGATTCGTTATCGCCTCCCCGATCCTCAGGCGGATGTGGAACTTGAGGTCAAGGATTATCTGGCATTTCACGAGTCGTCCAAAGAAGTCAAGTTCGATACCTTCCGAGATCGCCCCACCGAATTTTACGCTCAATCGAAAGCGTTTTTCGTTGAGCTTCTCGGAGAGCACCTGAAGCTTCGCCACCTGTTGTTTCGAACTGGATTGCTCGTGGGATTAGCGAAGCAAATTCAAGCCACCACGTATGCGGATTGGGGAGCGGGTTCGGGACGAGATTGCATCGCCATGGCCCGATCAGGACTTCAAGTCACCCATTATGATATTTTAGGTGAAGGAACCCGCTTAGCCGCTTGGCGCTATCAAGTGCGCGGATTAAACGTGCAGATTGCGGATGCCACCAATCCACCTGAAGCCCAATATCACATGATCAGCAATTTTGATTGCCTCGAACACGTGGAAGATCCCGTTTGGGTGTTAGGGCAAATCATCAGCCGACTCAAACCTGGGGGATTTCTTTTTCTTGCCGTTGATTTTTATAACTTTGACCTAAACGCCACAGGACCGCACCTCCCAAAAAACTTTGTGTATGGAGGAATCTTGCAAATGGTCTTGGAGAAACTCGGGTTTCAAAAAATTTACGGTGCTGATAATGTCTGGAAAGACACGGCACTTGCTTACCTCATGGTTTGGCAAAAGCCCGTTCATTGGGATAAAGATCGGTTACTGTTGAGGACTTTGTATAAAGAAACCTACGAATTACTCTCGCGCTTTAGGGGCTTTTACGAGCAAGAAATGAGCCAAATCGATAAAAAGCTGTTAGCCAGCTTAGTCTAACTCCTCTGGCGGAAAATTTACATATTGGCAAAGAAACAAAGTAGACGTTAACAAGCACAGCCTGCTATTCTATTGAGAGTCCCTATGATGCCTATCAAACCTTTAACAACTTCAGCCCTTTGCTTGCAGTGGATCCAAAAATTTGGCGGAACTGCTTCTCTCAGTCAATTGGCTGCCGAGCTTCATCAAGTCAAGCCTGACTTGAAACGCCCTTATCAAACTGTCGCGAGTGTTATCCGTCAATCTCGGTTTGTTAAGGCCTCTTATGGAGTCTATCGTTCCAAAACTGCTGCAGAAATCTGCGCAGACTTCCTCGCTAAACGCGGGAGCAGTGCCTATTTACACCGACTCGCGAACAAAGTCCATAAAGTTAGACCAGACTTAAAAGATTCTTATCAGGCTGTCAAGGAAGCGATGGGTACATCCAATTTTGTCCAAGTCGGTCCAAAACGATTTGCCATTCAAGATTCCAATAATTCAATCCAACCATTCAAATCTGTTCCAAAGATCTGTGCAGACTCAATCACTGAAAACGGCGGCAATGCATCCTTCACCCAACTCGTTCACAAGGTCAGAGAAATCAGATCGGACATCAACGATCCTCGTCAAGCAGTCAAGAGAGCCATGCTCAAACCACAGTTTGTTCGAATCAGACAAGGAGAATACACCCTACTAGACCCACAAAAGCCAATTCAGCCCTTCAAAACAGTTGCAGAGATCTGCAGAGATGCTATAACTAAAAACGGCGGTAATGCCTCCTTGTCTCAACTAGTTCAGAAAGTCCGAGAAGTCAGACTGGACTTGAAAAATCCTCGCAGAACGGTTAAGGACATTCTGTATCAATCCTCTTTCGTTCGAATCAGTAGGGGATACTATACGCTTGCCGATACCCAAAAACCGCCCCAATCCGATCCACCTGAAATCCCTGGGCAGAAATGCAATGGTTGGAGATTGAAATTTTGGCCTTTACTGGAGGGGATAAGAGATCGTAGGGCCTCCACCCCGGTTTCTTCAGTTATCAATTCCGAACAAAAGAAAAGAGTGAGAAACGCATTACGGCGACTTGATCCTCTGGCGCAAAAAGTAATAAAACTTCAATTTGGGTTTATGGCTTGGGAGAAGGTGAGCCGCGAAGAAGTCAGAAAACTCCTGGAGCTCCCTCCACTGGAAGTAGCTGAAATCGAAGCAAAGGCCTTCAAGCTATTACAGAGGTCCCTCGCTTCCGAAATTGAAACTCTTGACTAACCGGGCAAATGCGTTATGAAGCTAACCGCTGTGACGGATGTGCAAAACATCTCCGTCCTGTACAACGTAGTCCTTTCCTTCTAATCGAAGTTTCCCCTTGGATCGCGCATTGGCTTCAGAGCCGGCTTCGAGCAGTTCGTCCCAGCGAATCGTTTCGGCACGGATGAAATGCTTTGACAAGTCGGTGTGAATTGCACCTGCAGCTTCCACGGCGCGCGATCCACGTGGAATGGTCCAGGCGCGGCATTCGTCTTCTCCAACCGTAAAAAACGAAATGAACCCCATAAGCTCATACGTTTTTCGAATGAGACGCACAAGCCCACTTTCTTTTAATCCGTATCCAGCCAAAAACTCTGCGGCTTCTTCATCTTGCATGGCGGTGAGCTCGGCTTCCATCTTTCCGCAAATCGCGGTAACCCCAACATTCGGTTTGGCGGCAAACGCTTCCAATTGATACTTTTGAATCACGTGATCCAGCTCACCCGCTTCATTTTCTCCGACGTTCACAACGTAGAGAATCGGCTTTTCACTTAAGAAAGTAAACCCGCGGATTCGCTTCTTGTCGTCAGGGGAGATCTCAAGTTCGCGTAAAGCCCGTTCGGATTCAAGCCATTCCTTCGCGCGCTTCAGGAGATCCATCTCTCGCTGAATTTCGGGTTCTTTCGCGCGCTTTAAATCTTTAACCAAACGCTCAAGGCGTTTCTCAACCTGCCCTAAGTCATTCACAATCAAATCGACTTCCACATTACCAATGTCGCGTGCGGGATCAAGGGACCCAACATGCGGAATGGAGGGATCTTCGAAAGCCCGGACCACGTGAGCCAGTGCATCGACATTTCGGAGTGTTGTGGCATACGCCGTTTCTTTGAGCGCCTCGGCCCCGATCGCCGCCACATCGACGTATTCCACAGAAACATAGGTGAGTTTCTTCGGCTTAAACAAGGCGGCCAACTGAGCCAAACGATCATCCGGCACTTTGGCTACACCCAGATGACCCTCGCGACGATCTCCGCTTGGGGATGCTGCAGCTTTTGTTAAGATTTGGAAAAGGGAAGTCTTTCCTACTTGCGGTAATCCAATAATTCCAGTCTTCAACTCAAAGCAATCCGTTTTCTTTTAAGAAATCATCCACTCTTTTTTGAACCCTGACTTGCTTAAACTGTTTCCAAAGCTCTCTGCCTTGTGGATGAGCATCAACGGCATCTAAAAAAGGGTGAATCGGATTTCCTCCCCGCAGAATCATTAAGAGTTTTTCTTGCAATTTCTTGTCTTTAGCTTGACCAACGAAAAGCTCCATGTCATGATATTTCTCATCAGAAGGGGTTCTCGGGATAGCGACATAACGGTTTGGCTCTCGCGACATCCTGTCCCTGAAAGAGAGAAGTTCCGAGGTCCCCATGGTTTTGGAAGAAAGCAAAATGATTTGCCCTGTGCTCCGGTCGAGAAGATAGCGATTTTCAGGTGCTCCGTCCTCGGTGGCTTTAGCCAAGGCGGTCCTATCCAGTTTTGCGCCAAGACTCAAAGAAGATCACCTCACTTTGTTTTCTTACTGAAGAGCTTTATCACGGATGAAGAGAACCCTCTTTCGATAGATCACCGTGGGGATGTTAACATTTTGTTCATCTCGCGCTCTGTCAAGCTACTTGACTTTATTGCGATTTTAGCAGTATAATTGCACCCATGATTATCGCGCCCTTACCAAATCAAACAAGGTCCAACGTCCAACCCAAAATAAGCCTGGCTGGATTAATGAGCCAATCCGGGAATAATGAGAATGAAGATAGCTATCTCTCACCTATGGCCTTCATAAAGGCGGTTTGGGGTGATAGAATTGATATTGCTGTTCGCGCATATGACGATGGCTCCATGCCAGTTCATTCAAAGAAAAAGTTTCAAGCTGATTATGAAGATACCCCTCCAGAGTTTCGATATTCTCCTATATTCGAAGAAGCATACCGTATCGAGCTAGATAGGCTCAGGCAACATAGCGAGAAAAAGCGTGTTGGTTTTAGAGAATATCGCTTTGAAACTCCTAAAGATCGGCAGCAGCAAAACTATGCTTGGAGTGGTTACAACCAGGGAAATAATAGATTTCATGTTGCCCAAGAAATAATTCGATTAGTAACTAGTAGCGGCGAGCCGATTCATCCGACACCGAAAAATGATGCCCCTTTTCTTTCAATGCACTTAAAACCTCCCATGAGTATTTTTTGGATTCAAGGACACGGCGATGGGGACCATATTGCAAACATGAAACCAAAGGCTCTTGCAACTCTTTTGGAAAAAAGCGGAGTAAAACCTGATATTCTTCTTTTTGAGGTGTGCCACGTCGCCACTGTTGCGACACTCTCAGCTTTAGAAGGGAAGGCCGGGTTGGCCTTGTGCAGCGAGTTTGGAATAATGAATTTTCCAGTCCATCTTTTTTCGGAACCTTTGAGAGACTCGTTGAATGCTGCGGACTTCAGGGACACTATGGCCAAAAGCCTCCTTCCTCCTGGTTATGTTGCCGTTGATCTTGCCAAAGTACACAAGCTTAGGGAAATGGTGCTTCAGATTTTACCCCCTTTAGTACGACATTTCAAGATAGAAGATTTCCATAATGCCGCTCAACAGTCGTTCTTGACACAGGAGGCTGAACTCACGGATCTCGGAGTTGTTCTATCCCTCCTTGAAGAACGTCATCCGTCAAATGAAGTCAGTGAAGTCGTTGCTTCTGCGAATGAAACATTGGGAAGTGTGATTCTTCACAAATCGGATTGGGGAGTGGACGAACGTGGGGTTGCAGCTGATTGGGGAAAAGCTTGTGGGGTTGCGATACATTTAAAAGAACTTTTCACGTTTTGGCAGATGGTGAAGTTTATGCAGCGTGCGCAAGATTGAGGAGATACTGCTTAGGGCTAGGGCCGCCCCGTCATTCAAATTTAGGCCAGGTTAAGTCATTTACGTTGTGGAATTGACGCTCCAAATTTTTCACTACCGTGAAAAATTTGGAGCGGGAGATGGGGGTCGAACCCACGACAACCTGCTTGGGAAGCAGGGACTCTACCACTGAGCTACTCCCGCAATAAAATGCAATCTTTGGTCGAATACTACGTCGGTTTTAAGTGAAAAAATCCTCATATACGAGATAGTATACTCCGGTTTTTTCACTTAAAACCTTCTTGTCTTCGACTCAAATCTCGCATTTTATGTTCTTCTTAATTCCTTGGCTTAAACGCAAATCTAACGTTTGGGCTTTCGATTTTGCTAACTTTTTCTCATTTCTTGGAGTAAGCCGAAGACCCTTCTCCGGATTGTTAACAATCCTTTTACAAATGACCCTGTTTTATTGAGCAAATCTGCTTGACCTACGTGTAAAAACAAGCTATAGTGATTTAAGCGAGCAAACCGCTGCTAGCAAGCGGTTTGCGAGCGAATGAACTTGAGTGACTTCTGACCTGCCATTAAGCTTTGAGAAGTCACGATAAAATTGAGAGTACAAATTTGGAAAAAAGGACTCATGTTATGGTGAGAATGATCGATCCAGGAAGTATTCCTCCGGATTTCCATAAACGCAATGAAGATGCTGCGCCCCAAGAGAGCGCGCCTCAGCAGGCTCATTCTGCTTCTGGGGAAACCTCCGAAATGAGCCAGGAGGCACTGACGGAACTCGAACAACCTACTACACAAAGATTCATTGAAGCCGCGAAATCTGGCAACTTTGCGGAAGTAGAGAAGATGCTTAAGGCAGGCTTTGACATCAATAGCCAAAATCAAAATGGACACACGGCATTGCTGAGAACAGCCGGTGATGGTCCAACTGAAATGGTTAGGCTCCTCATCGATCGAGGTGCAGAAGTAAATCCTGGTCGCGATGATGCAAAGCGTTCTGGAACCCCCCTAATTTGGGCTGCTCAAGGAGACAAACCGGAGACAGCAGAGCTTTTGATCGAACGTGGCGCAAAGATTGAAGAGAGCGCATCGAGTTACGGCCTTACCGCTTTTGGCGAAGCAGCAAAGTATGGTAGAGTTCAGGTGATGAAGGTTCTTATCAAGCATCATGCTGACGTGAACGCAAACGGGAACAACGGCGTCACTCCCCTAATGTACGCGGCTCAAAATCGCGATGTCGAAGCGGTTAGATTTCTCCTTGCCAATGGTGCGCGTGTCAATACAAAAGCGGAAAAAACTACAGCTCTATACTATGCTGTTTCGAATCGATGTAGATCCGAAAGCGAAGAACTCACAGCAAAAACAAACAAAATCGTAAAACTGTTACTACAACGTGGCGCTGATCCGAAGGCTTCCGGAAGCCTTGCGCTCTACGAGGCAGCCGCTTATGATCAGGTAGAGGCAGTAGCCATGATGCTCGATCGGGGAGCCGATGTGAATGCCATGGAAGAAGATGGTTCTACGGCATTGTTGATCGCGTTGCGACACGATTGTGTTGATACGGCACGCGTTCTTCTTGAGCGGGGTGCTGATCCGAATGCTGGAAAGATGATTATGCGTAAAGGTGTTCCTGAACCAGAAGATGCCGAACCCTTCGCTTTGAAAATCGCAAAGGACAAGGGTCTTTCCGAAATCGTAACACTCATTGAAGCCGCTATTCGAAATAATTCTGTTATTCCAAATAAATTCAGATGGGGATGGAAGGCATTACGCCTCTATTTTAACCCTTCAAAACCACAAGATTAATTCATTATGAAATGAGCTCGCCAATGATTGCTTTGCAAATCAATGGCGAGCGAATGAATAAAAAGTGTTTTCGAAGAAAACACGCTACTTCGTGCTGACGTTGGCTTGATTCAAGGTTGGGAAAAATGGAGGTGGGTTTTTTGCCAATCGAGCGTCATAAAACTTGTGAAGATCATAGCCGTCTTTGGAATCACCCGTGGCTTGCTCGAATCGTCCCATGATCGCTGGATAAGCTCCGATGTAATTTCCCCACCAGATGAGTTGGCCATTGTGGGGAGAATCGGAATTCGGCAGCACAAAGAAAGTACCCGACATCTCCTTCCCCTCTTTTTTCCCCGCAAAAATCGTAGCATAGAGAAAAAGCATCTCGGGGGCTTCTTTCGTCACGAACACATTCCGGCCAATCAACGCCAGCGTGTCGGTCCCAGTGGGCTGGCTTCCAGCGCTGGTGTCGGAGTAAAGAAGACTGTCCGGAATGAAGATATCGCCATCACTTGAGACGGTCCATTGCCCTTTCACCTTTCCACTTACCCCCGATTCTTGGCCACGCTTCCCAAGATCCCCCGAAACGTAAATCGCCCCATTGGGAATCCCGTCATACGGGGTTGTTTTCTCGCTTGCATCAATGACATAGGTCTTGCCTTGACCGAAGGCCACTTCAACCGTAGTTATCTTTTTATCTGCTTCCAAACGAATCACTTCGTTGTGATTTGAATCAACGCTAAACGTTAGCCGATCAAGATTCCCCTTGACCACAATTCCTCCGGTTAAGTGATTGTTCGAATCATGCGGAAGAAAAAGAAGTGAACCTTGTGGAATTTTTTCCAAGGGAATCCCAGCTAAAGCCCCTTCCTTGGCTGTTTGTCCCGGATAATCCGGGAGAGGAATGGTGGGAACACCCGTTTTCACTTCACCACCAAAGATCATCCTAAATCGTTTTGGATCATTCTGCCCAGCGACATCCTTTGGACCGTACCCTTTGTAATACACAATGGATGTTCCCGAAGTGCTGACAGGACCGCGGAAAAAAGGGAGATGCATTTCTTCAAAATAATTCGGGGGAAGAAAAATGTGCAACTCATCGTTTGTGTGAAAAGGCCCTTCATAAACCGAGCGCGGAGTAGCCCAAATCTGGCCAACTTTTTTGAGCGGAAATTTGAGTTTATCAATGAAATAAGCAAAGCTTGCAAACGAGGTTTGGTTTCCATCCTGGCTCCTCACAGGAAGCCAAAGCGAAAAAAGAAAGAACAGGGCCAGAATACCCAAAACTTTTCGTCGAGAAACCATACTCGCTTTTTCAAACAAACAGGGATAAACCCTTTTTCAAGCTGGGAGCCACTTTGAAGCCCCTTGCCAAGCCTCCCTTCCTTATGATATAATAAAGGGGTCAAAAGAGCATGGAAGCTATGTCTTATCTTTGGAGGACTAGCTTTGGGTGCTCCCTTGCAGTTCCAGTCTCTTGCTGCTTCCCCATTCTTAAGCCCACTGCTTAACGCTACGTTTGCGGCCAGTGCTAATCCTCTGAATCAACTCACCACAGAGGATCTCACGGCTAACAATGCACTGTCGATTCTTCTTTCTAACCTAACCGGACAAAGCCAGACTCTCTTTAATGCCGCTCAGCCTCTCTTGGATATTCTTTCTCCCACGAACACGCAAGGGGGATCCTCTCCCGTTTTCCAAGAGCGAGTGGCTACTTCAGACAAAACCACAATTGCCTTTGCAAATGTCTTTACCGGAAAACCAATTGGCCTTCACTCTCTGACCGTTTCGCAACTGGCGGTAGCTCAGGAAAACTTGGGGCCTGCTTTACCCAACGGATCTCCATCCAATATCACCGTCGGAAATGATACGTTTAATGTGCTACAAAATGGAAAGACCACACCGATCACTGTCACGATCGCCGGCGGAGACAACAACCAAACTGCCATCAACAAAGTCGTGAACGCGGTGAATCAAGCAAACTTGGGATTAAATGCGCAGGAAGTCACTTCGGGAGGAAGTTCACAAATCCAGATTAATGCCACGAGCACCGGCACGGCCAATGGCTTTACGTTGATCGACAGGGTTGGAAATGCCATTTTTCAAACCGGAGCAAACAACACCCAAATCCAAGCCAAAGACGCGGTGTTTACAGTCGATGGAAATCCAACCGTATCCTCGACCAATACCGTCGGTGTTGATAATGGCGCTTTCTCCCTCACCCTTACCGGCACTTCTCCGAATCCTGCCAGCATTTCAATCAACCCAAACTCTCAGGATATTGCAACAGCCGCTTCGAATTTCTTGAATGCCTTCAACGACTTGCAATCCATGCTGTCAAGCAATCTTTCATTTCTTCCGCAAGTCCAAGGCCTTACCACCCGATCCATCATTGGCCCTCAACTTGAATCCCAGCTTACCTCGATCGGAATTTCGGTGGGTGCCGGGGGAACTCTTAACTTCAACCAGTCGACACTTACTCAAGCGTTAACAAGTAACTTCTCAGGGGTCCAATCCGCATTGGGCGGAATCACAGGTTTGGCGGCACAAGCCTCAAAAGCCGCGGAAAACATGCTTCAGTTTCCCCCTTCCTTGTTCAACATCTCTGTTGGAAGCACGAACACCGCTCCCAACCTCCAAATTCTCTTTCTTCTTAACAATTCCGGAATACTACAACCCTTCATTTCGCAAAAAGGAGTCCTTGTCAACACGTTCACTTAAGGGTATAATAGAGGTAGTAAGGGGGAAGGAATGGATGCCGTAGGGCGGGTCGAACCCGTAGGTTTTCAACCAATTCAAGCTGTTCAAGGGACCATTCTTCAACATACCCGGTCTATTCTTGGAACCTCATTTCTACAAGACCCACATCCACCTTCGGGCATACTTGCCCCAGGCGACCAAGCCGTTGCTCCAGCGCAGAACCTCCCAGCCAATACAATTCCATCGCGTCCACAACAAAACGTACCCCTGACAACCGATGTTTTTCAACGTTCTGTTCCGCTGGATACGACGACGACTCCTTTACCCAACGCTAGCTTTCAACCCCCAATCGATCTGAACAGTGCGATTGCTTTGTCTACCAACGTGATCCGACTTTCCTTTGTTCAATCAGGATTGGCTACTGGGCCGCATGAAGCGGTCATCAGAAATGGGGTGGG
Organism: Candidatus Melainabacteria bacterium; assembly: GCA_013286945.1. Lineage (GTDB taxonomy): Bacteria > Vulcanimicrobiota > JABDET01 > JABDET01 > JABDET01 > JABDET01. The sequence continues at coordinate 3,611 of JABDET010000023.1, read as the reverse complement.
GCCTGCTGGCCAAAACAATGTGGCGCCAGCCGCACCAACAAGTCCAAATAATCCGCCAAAACCGATCAGCAATGAGCCGATACCCATACCAGTCGCTGAGGAGCCATCGAATCCGCTTCTCGACAAACAAACCTCGCCAGGGGTAATCGTCCCTTCCACACAACCGAATCCAAACCCGATTGCGCCTACAGGTCGGAACGTGCTTTCTTTCCAGATAGCGCAGTTTCAAAGAATAGGCCAAATGCCGCCAGTGCCACAGCCACTGCGAATTGACCTGGCTGCATAGCCGAACAGCAAAGAAATCCCGCGGTTCATTTATCAACTGGTTATCCAGAGCTTTTCCAATTGACTCCTCTGCCTGGATTTAAGTATAATGAAGAGCGACGAGAGCCTGGGGCGGGCCATTAGTGGAAAGTAGTTTTCCCTATTAACCCTTCCAGTGGAAAATTTAATCGAGGAGTCCAGCGGCATTACTCATCTTGGGATCGCTGGACAAACATCTGAATTCACTATCGGCAACGCAATGGGCTCTTGTCCCTTTTTTGTTCGAAAAGTTGTCAACCCCTTGACAAAATTTCGATGATTTTTGGTATAATGAAGGCGAAAGGAGTTGAATAACATGGCAGGGACAAGCCAAGGTGCAACTGTTCAAATGCAAACCAACCTCAATGTGCATCAGCCGTTGCCAACTAATACTGTGGCTTTAATTGTGGACACAGTTCTGGCAGACACGGACATGCAGAATGAGATGCTGCAACAAGCGGCAGGCAATTCGCGCTTCGTGAATTACAAAGCCTAGATAATCCCTTGACGGTAAGGCCTTGCGAGAGGGGGAGTAGGTTTTTAGTTACCCGAAAACCGTAAGTGTGAAAGCCACCAAATTTTCTGGAGAAGTCCGACCAAATACCCGCATAAGAAAGCTTCGTGAAACATCGGTACGAGCTCTTCCTCTAAGTCCTCTTCCCTTGTCGGTAAATGACTATCGCTAATTCTTAGCAACAGAAGATACAATGAGCGAAACGACGGCTCAGACACCAAGACCGATCGACAAACCGGAACATGCTCGATTAAAAAATCAATTGGCACAGCAAGCTGCGAAGAATGATTTTCCTCTTTTCGAAATGTCTCAAGCCCATAAAACGTTTTCCACCCTAAAGAGAAATGTGGAATGAATTGATTAAGAATGTCCTCGGACAATCCCTCAGAAAGTGAAACAAAATAGTTTAAGACCTCCGATCTTGGCTCACCAATCGATGGTCGTCCATTGGCCATCCAAGTCTTGATTCGATTGACCACGAGTTCCTGAATGTCTGAAAGCGTTTCAGCTTTCCGAAGGTTTTCTTTAATGCTCTTGTCCTTGGGCCTTATCCGAAGAGCAAGCATATAAAAAACAAGGGCATGATCAGGTTGCCCAAGCGCACGAAAAGCGTGCCCCAAGTTGTTCAGGATGCAAAAATAGGCTTGAGACGAAATTCTTTCTCGAAAAGCTAGAGCACGACGATATTCAGCTAAAGCGGCTGGAAAAAGCGAGGAGGAATAAAAAAGATTGCCGAGTCTTAGCGCTTGCACAGCTTTCTTTGAGCTCTTCTTGGACGAGCGATCCTTTGAAGTCTCAGGCAAAGGCTGATCCAAGTAAAAGTATCCCGAGAGATCCCCAAGTGAGGCAAGAACTACGGCTGACTCAAGGGCTGGTTCTTTAGCATCCGTTAAGATCTGAATCAGGGTATCTCGAAGCTTCATATCTCCCATTTGCCCTAACGCAAAAGCAGCACCACGTCTTACATAGATGTGATGATCGCGCAGCAATCCGAGGAGCGAATGCGTTGCTCCAGGGTCTGCAATCCATCCAAGTGAAATCGCCGCATTCAAGCGAACCTGCCATGCGGAAGACTCCAAACGTTCGATGAGGGGAGTGACAGCGCGTTTGTCTCCAATCATTCCAAGTGCAATGGCTGCATTGCTTGAGACTGAAATGACCCGATCCCTCAACGCTCGAATCAGCGCGTCGACAGCTTTCTTGTTTCCCATCTCCCCCAGAATCAGTGCCGCATTTCGTCGTATCGTGCTGCTTCGATTCGATTTGAGAGCCCTGACCAGATGATCGAAAATTCCCTTTCCACCTTTAAGAAGCTTCTCTCTTACATCAACCCGCAGCTTTTCGTGCTTCCCCATCAGCAACAACAGATTTTCGATGTTAGATGCCATTCACCCACCCCCTGGTTTGCTATAATCCAAAAGCTTGGTTACCACAGATGACAACGAACGCCGATCCACCACGTCATCAACCATCCCGTGCTTCAAGAAAAATTCGCTCAGTTGAAATCCCGGCGGAAGCTTTTGACGAATCGTTTCTTGAATCACGCGTTGCCCGGTGAAGCCGATTAAAGCATGCGGCTCTGCAAGCACGACATCGCCCAACGAAGCAAAACTCGCTGCCACGCCTGCCGTGGTGGGATCGGTCAAAATACAGAGATAAAAAAGTCCGGCGCTTCGTAGGCGTGCCACTGCAGCGCTCGTTTTTGCCATTTGCATTAAGGAAAGTGTTCCTTCTTGCATTCGAGCTCCTCCAGAGGCGGTCACCATGATGCAGGGGTTATGGAGATCAACCGCGCGTTCAATGGCACGCGTTACTTTTTCCCCCACCACCGATCCCATGGATCCCCCTCGAAAACGAAAATCCATCACTCCAAGCACCACCGAATGAGCCCCTATTTTTCCCCGCCCGGTTACGATGGCTTCTCTTAATCCGGTTTTCTCTTGATCCTCTGCCAATTTCCCAACGTAGGTTTCCCCGATGGCTAGCGGATCAGAAGAGCTGAGATCGGCGTCAAATTCCTCAAAGGTTCCAGGCTCAAGCAGCATCTTGATCCGCTCTTGTGCGCCAAGCTTATGGTGATGGCGACACTTCGGACAAACCTTAAGATTTTCTTCGAGAACCTTCACATAAATAACTTCATGACAATGAGGACACTTGGCCCACAATTCTTCAGTTATCGCTTTGGTCATGATCAAAATTTCTGGTCGCCCAAGTGAAATCCTTTGCCAGAGGCTCCATCAATGTGTCGAAGGAGCCACTGTATTTTGTGCGCCAACAGGCATGCTCACGGGCTTCAGGTGGATAGGCTGTACTGAAGACGCGTTGCTACTCCCCTTCACAAGCTGCGCTTGAAACGTGGCAAGATTCTTGTCTTGGATGCGCGTGGTGGTCAATACAAAATCAGAAAGTTCTTCGAGGAGCGTTTCTTCCGATCCATGACCAAACGTAATGAGCGAGGTCATGTTAGAAATTCTAAAATATCGAAGGAGCGAGTAAACGTATTCGAAGAGGTGTTTTGGAGTTCCAGGATAGGATTGCAGCAAGTAGTGGATATCATTGATGAAAATCCGTTGCGCGCCTGATTCACGGACCATTTGCATGATTCGTAAGGCCGTCTCATCGAAATTGATTTCGACCGGAGGAAGATACAGTACGGAAAGATCCCCTTTATCGACACTGGCTTTCATGTTCCATTGAAAAGCTTGGCCCAAGTTAATCAAATCAGCAAGATCATCTTTGAAGCTGAGGAGTGCAACGCGTTGCCCTTGTGCGAGTCCGCCAGCAAGAAAATGGA
>JABDET010000022.1 GCA_013286945.1 Candidatus Melainabacteria bacterium | reverse complement strand
ACACTCCTTTATTCTGGAAAATTGAAAAACAACAAAGTGGTCGTTCCAGCGGTGAGTTGGCCAACGACCGTAGCGCCTGCCATTCAACTCGGGTTCGAACCGATTCTTTGTGAGGCGGACAAGGAAACGTTCGGCCTCGATTTAACACACCTTAAAAAATTGCTCAAAGAACACAAGCCAGGAGCGGCGATTCTTGTTCACGTGCTTGGGGTGCCCAACGATTTGGAACCGATCATCGAATTGAAGAATCGATACGGTTTCTTCTTGATGGAAGACGCTTGTGCGGCCACAGGTTCAACGTATGACGGAGCACGTGTTGGCACTTTTGGAGACTTAAGCAGTTTCTCTTTTTTCTTTGGCCATCACCTCTCGACCATCGAAGGGGGAATGGTTTGCACGAATGATGAGGAGCTCTATGATTTGCTCCTTCAACTTCGTAGTCATGGATGGGCAAAAGATCTTCCCCATTCAAAAGAAGCCGAACAGGCAAAGCATCACAAAGCCATCGAATTTAACCGGCCTTTTACATTTTATTATCCTGGCTTTAATTTTCGTTCCACCGACTTAAATGCGCAGTTGGGCTTATCTCAATTAGAAAAAGTGGACGACGTGGTGGAACGACGAAAAGAAAATCATGCCATTTATCAAGATCGTTTTTCAAAAGCTTCTCAATTTCATTTTCAAAAGAACAGTCGTGCAGAAATATGCAGCATTTCCTTTGTAGCCCTTGCCCCATCATCAGAAGCAAGAGAAACGATTGCGGTAAGGCTTCGGTCTAATCAAATTGAAACTCGCCCCCTTGGAGGGGGAAACATGTCCCGCCAGCCATTTTGGGCCAGTCGCTATGGAACGATACCCTTACCGATGGCTGATCGAATTCACAACACCAGCTTTCAGCTCCCCAACCATCCTGGGTTAATGCCTCCGGACATCCATTTTATCTGTGATACCGTGATTTTGGGAAACAAGGAGCATTAACCGATGGCCCTCCAAGAAAAAATTGATTTGGTTTTGGTGAGCCCTCGAGATGGATTCACGATTTACCAAAAGCTTGGCACCTCGTTGACCGCCTTGGAACCTCCTGTTTGGGCAGGGCTCTTAGCGACGTTTGTTCGACAGCAGGGGTTTTCAGTCCGGATCATCGATGCGAATGCCGAAGGCTTAACCGCGGAAGAGGTGACAAAACAAATTGATGCCATCGCCCCCTTGTTAACCGCCATTGTGGTTTATGGACACCAGCCTTCAGCTTCAACCCAAAACATGGCATCGGCCAGTCAGCTTGGTCGAATGTTGAGAGAATCGGCACCCCATCTTCGAACCTTGTTGGTGGGAGGGCATGTGGCTGCTTTACCGGAGCGAACGATTCGCGAGGAAAAGGTTGATTTCGTCTGCAGTGGGGAAGGGCCTTATACGGTGCTTGAATTGTTGCAAGCCTTGAAAGCAAACTCCGATGACTACAGCAAGGTTTCAGGTCTTGGCTATCGTGAAGGAAAAGGAGTGCGTTTCACCCCACCGGCCCCTCTTGTAAAGAACTTAGATGGCGAAATGCCTGGGATTGCGTGGGATCTCCTCCCCATGGAAAAATACAGGGCGCATAACTGGCATTGTTTTGGCGAGTTGAAGCGACAACCTTATGCGACCCTTTACACCACCTTGGGATGCCCTTACCATTGCACCTTTTGTTGCATTCAATCTCCGTTTAAGGCAGGAGAAAAGAAGATGGGTTTAGGAGAAAGTGTAAACAGTTACCGATCGTGGAGCCCCCAATCGGTCATGCTCCAGATTGATCAGTTGGTGAGAGAGCATGGGGTTCGGAACATCAAAATTGCAGACGAGATGTTTGTTCTAAATCGTCGGCATGTGATGGGGATTTGCGATTTAATCATTGAGCGTGGATACGATTTGAACATTTGGGCTTATGCGCGCATCGACACGGTAAAAGAAGATATGCTGCCAAAGCTTAAGCAAGCAGGGTTTAACTGGCTTGCCTTTGGGGTTGAGGCGGCAAGTGAGCGCGTGCGAGATGATGTTCAGAAATCGTTTAATGAAGACGACATTCTAACCACGTTAAAGAAAGTTCGAGAAAGCGGGATCCATGTCATTGGGAATTACATCTTCGGTTTACCTGAAGATGATCATGAGACCATGCAGAAAACACTCGATTTGGCCCTTGATATCAACTGTGAGTTTGCTAATTTCTACTGCGCTATGGCATATCCAGGTTCGCCGCTTTATGAAATGGCGCTGAAATCAGGTTGGTCTCTTCCAAGCGCGTGGAGTGGTTATTCTCAACATTCAGTTGACATGCTGCCACTTCCCACCAAGTACATGCCTGTTGGTGATGTCATCCGATTTCGAGATCGCGCGTTCCAATCTTATTTCAATAGCCCCCGGTATCTTGATATGATCCAAGAAAAATTTGGTGCGAAAACAGTACAACACATTCGGGAAATGACTTCGGTCAGTCTTTCTCGCACGCATGCGGCTTAGGTCATGACCGATCCAGCGTCATCCAAGAAGTTTTTCGAAGCAGGCAATTATGCGGCTGTGGCCATGGATGGAAGCCCTGAGGCATGGGAAACCCAGGCCTCCCTCGGACTGGTTGGAAAAACCAAGGAAGCAATCGAAGCGCTAAAAACATTCGGAAACGCAGAAGCCTTATTTTATAGAGCGGTCATCCACTGGGTTCAGGGAGACGATGAGCAAGCCACTCATCTTTTGAAGCCCATGGAATCGGAATACGCGAAAAATCTGCTTCGGCTCATCCAAAAACCACAAATTCAAGTTTTAGCCCAAGTGGTTTCGAATCGGTGCCCTCCTTGGGATCTCTTAACCCCTGCGCAAAGAGAAGGTAAATTCAGAATTCAAAATATCAGTTATCATCCGGAAGATATGCGTAATGAACCTTATGCTGACATACGGCAATACTACACTTCCGAAAATCCACCTGATTTTTATCTTTGCAATATTGGGTTAGAGCCTATCCTCGTGAATCTGCAGGAGTTGCCTTGTCCTATTCTTGGGCAAACCGGGGATCATGATATGCACATTCAGAGCATTTATCCTTGGCTTCGTCTTTTTGATGGATTTATTGTGAATGATCCGACAGAGTGGAATGATATTCACCGATTGACAGACGCTCCTGTACTTACCTTCCCCAAAACGCATGGACTTGGCCCCCTTCCACCCGTTTCCACCGAGCCTCGCGATATCGATGTTTTCGTGTCGGGCTCATGGATGCATTCGTTTCACCCTGACAAAGTGCGCGTGCTCCATCAGGTTTTGCCCATGAGTGATCATCACGTGCTTCTTCTTCATGGTTTCATGCCTGGCGACATGTATAACCGGATGCTGGCCAGGTCAAAGGTATCATTTACCTTTGTTCGATTTAAGCGAGCGCTTTCCACTCGGGGACTTGATGCTTTAGCCATGGGATGCGCTTTGGTGGTTCAGAAGAACTCGATGATTGCTCTCTTTGCTGGAAAAGAAGAAGGGGTTTTGACTTATGATTCTGATGGGGATGATCTGGAATCGACCATTCGAACAATTCTTCGCGAATGGCCAGCGTATGAGCTTCGTGCACGAAGAGGGGCTGAGATCATTCGACAAGAATTTAGCATGCCTCGCTTGGTTTCTCAATACCTGCGCTTTGCTACGTTCTTGGCGGCCAAACCGAGAAAACCGCGAAAGAAACAGCCAACAGAAGACTTGGTCTACAAACGCAATTCGCTCTTCATTGGTGGTTTACCCTACGAGACACTTCGTGAAGAAGGGATCACGCGATTGGAAAAAGTCGCGAAGAAGAAGACAACTCCAAGTCATTTTCTAGACATGGCTCGTGAACTCGTTGTGGAGTACGGAGCGGCTATTCAAAATCGTCGTCCGCTCGCTAGTAGGGAGTTGCTTATCAGGGCATGGGCTTTTTACGAAGAAGGCTTAAAGAAGTTTCCAAAGAGTCTCGTGTTGCATTACAATTGGATTCGCACCTTGCTCCATTTTGGAAAACCGGATGAAATGAAGAAAGGCATATCGCTTCTGAAAGCGGGGATAGAGAAACCGGAAAGTTACTGGGAGATTGATCCAGACGAAGATGTTTTCCCCTTCGATTTTGGTAGCACTTTCTTCAACTATCGAACTTATCTTGAAGCGGTAACCCGCCATCACATGGAAGGGACCGATGTTCGGCCATTGCTTGTACGCCTTATTTTAGCTTCACTTCACTACTACTTGGGACGATGCGTGAAAACAATTGACTCCTTTGAAAAGGCGGTTACCTTGGATGGAGAATTTCCTCATTACAGCTTGACCTATGCTCAAGAACTTGTGAGTCAAGGGAGTAAAGACGCATGTCAAAAAGCCACGCGACTTCTTGTTCCTTTGGCTTTGTCTTCTACGGTTTTTCTTGAGGCCTATGAATTGCTGAGGCAAGTGGAGGCTAAACATCCAAAACAATTTCCTGAGGTTGATGAAATACGAGCAACACGTCATCCTGCCATTCTGAACTATTTCCACATTTTGCAAGGGTTCTTGTGTGTGGAAGCCCTCGAGCTTCCTTCGAATTCTGAGTCAAGCCCGCGAGAGGAAACGGCGGTGAGTGCTCAAGTGGCGCGAGTTCAAAGATCACGAAACCTCGGGAATGAAGTTTCAATCATCCTCCCCGTTTTAGGCAAGATCGAACAAGCGCGACACTGCATTGAGCGTATCCTTGAGGTGACAGAAGGGCAAAATCATGAATTGATTGTGGTGGAAAATCGAACGGAAGGGCATATCTCAAGTTCTTTCAAGAGTCTTGACGGTGTGGTACGAGTGATTCAAAGTGATCAAAAACTTTGGTTTTCAAGGGCTTGCAATTTAGCGGCGCGTGAAGCAAGTGGAAAATATCTCGTATTCATGCGTGGCCATGTCCTTCCGGAAAAGGGGTGGCTCGAATCTTTGTTGCACGAGGTTCGGTCAAACGAAGAGGTCGCGGTGGTGGGGAGCAAGCTCGTTACCTTGGATGGGCGAATTGATCACGCGGGTCTTGTGTTCTCCCGAATTCTCAATCAACCAACCTTTGTGTATAAAGGGGTTTCTGCTGACGATCGGGCGGTCAACTACCTTCGAGAATTTCAAGCGGTTGAGGGAGCAGGCATGCTTGTGCGCCAAGAGGCTTTTCGAGCGGTTGGGGGATTTGACGAGAAGTATGTCGACAACTATGAAGACTTTGATCTTTGCCTTCGGATTCGGCAGCGAGGTGGGCATGTGGTCTATCAACCCGCGAGTGTTCTTTACAACTTGGATTATCTTGGGCGATTGTTTCGTTCCTTGACCGACCTCGAATATTTTGGTCGAACTTGGAAGGATAAGTTCTTGACCGATGAGGATGCAGTCTACTTGAGAGATGGTTACCTGGCCCGTCATTGGATTCAAAACGGCTACCCTGCTTTCTTGCTTGAACCCGTTACTTCCGAAAAAGCCAGGGCCGAATGGCTCCTGGTGGCGGCGGCTCAGCAATTGGCTCAGGTGGCCGGAGTCCAAGCTATACAGCCAATCCTTCTTCAACCTGAAGCATGGCCTGATGACGCGGCCGTCCTTGAATGGGGAGCCAAGCTTTGTGAACTGGCTGGAATCCCTCAACAAAGCAAGGCGTTTTTAGAACGAAGTTTAGAAAATCGTGGAGTTTTGTCTCGATAAGTGAATCCTTCGATCGAGGTCCTGTTTAACCAAGGTAACTACGCGGCTGTAGCGATGGACGGGGATCCAGAGCAATGGCAAACCCATGCGGCTTTAGGACTCATCGGGAAAACCAAGGAAGCCCTGGAAGGGTTAAGCCAATTTAAGAATGAGGAAGCCACCTTTTACTCGGCGGTTGCCAGTTGGATCGAAGGGGATGATGCGCGTGCGATAAAGCTCCTTCAAAATGTTTCCATCCCGCATGCTCAAAATCTACTTGGCTTGATTAAGAAGCCGCAGTTGAAAATTTTAGCGCAACTGGTTGCCGTGCGCACACCCCCCCTGGGATTTTCTTTCGGCATCAGAACTCGACAAGAAATTTCGGATCCAAAACATCAGCTTGCATCCGCTGGATCTGCAAAACAAACCTTATGGGAATGTTCACGATTACTACAACCCCAATGATCCCCCTGATTTCTATCTTTGCAACATTGGTTGGGAAGCGGTCCTGCCAAACCTTCAGGAACTCCCTTGCCCTGTGATTGGGCAAACCGGGGATCACGACATGCTCGTTCAAAATTTTCACCCTTGGTTTCCAGTTTTCGATGAGCTTCTCGTGAATGATCCAAGCGAGTGGCAAGATGTTCGTCGGCTGGCTCCTGTGCCTGTCTCAACCTTTCCTAAAACATTTGGGCTTGGAGCTCTTCCTCCGATTCCAACTGAACTGCGGACCATTGATGTTTTTGCTTCCGGAGTTTGGGGGCATCCGTTTCACCCCGATAAAGCAAGGCTCCTAAACCAAGTCCTTTCGATCCCTGATCACAAAGTGATGGTCATTAATGGTCATCTTTCGAGTGATTGGTACAACACCTTGCTGGGGAAATCTAAAATTTGTTTTGGGTACATTCGATTCAAACGCGTCATCTCAACGCGAGGAATGGATGCACTGGTGATGGGATGCGCTCCGGTCGTTCAAAAAAACAGCATGCTTCTTCTGTACAGTGGGAAGAATGCAGGGGTCCTGACCTATGATTCCGATCAGGACGACTTGGCTCCAGCCATTTTGAAGGGATTGGCCGATTGGCCACAGCTCGAGAAACGTGTGCGCATGACCGCGCAAAAGATGCGCGACGAATTTGCACTTCCTCGCCTCACGTCAGAGTATCTTCGCTTTGCCACCTTTTTGGCTGCAAAGCCAAGAGGAGCGCGTCGAATCGAACCAAGTGCATTGTTGAGGCAGAAGCGTGTTTCTGTAAACACCGGGGTGATTCCTCACCAGAAGCTCCGGCAAGAGGATCCAACGTGGTGGCCACCGGGAGAGACGGGTGAGAAAACTCCGCGACTCTTCATCGACATGGCCAGAGAATTGGTGATGGATAATATATCTGGTCAGCCGGTTCATCGGAAAACATTCGAGCAGGCTTGCAAGTTTTACCAAGAGGGGATTAAAGCGTTTTCTCAATCCCTGGTCCTTCGATTTAACCTGATCCGAGCCTTGCTGCATCTTGGGAATGACGAAGAAAAAAAGAACGCCATGAAACTTGCGAAACAAACACTTCTTTTGGACAGCTCATCCTTTGAGGTTGATTCGCTTGAAGATGTGTTTACCTACGATTTTTGTAGCACGTTCTTTAATTTTCGGGAATACATTGATTTCGTCAATCAGCACCTCATGGACGGAAAGAAAGTTAAAGAGGAACTGATTCGTTTGATTTTGGCTTCACTTCATTATTACCTTGGTCGTTCCACCCAAGATTTTGAGCATTTGAAAATGGCCACGGTTCTTGATCCCGCATTTCCATTCTTTCGATTGTACTATGCGCGCGAACTGGTTAATCGCGGAAGCTTGGAAGATTTAGCCGAAGCAAGAGAAATCTTGAAAAGCCTTGCTTCCAATTCATGTGTTTTTCTCGAAGCGTATGACCTCTTTAAGGAATTGGAGCTAAGAACCGGTTCTTTGGATCTATGGTTTCGTGATCACGCCGCTATTCTTGACCGTAAAGCTTTGAGTTACATCCAAACCACTGAGTTTTGCAATCGGTGGGAAATCGAATTTCCGGTGGCTGAGGGAAAGAGACTTCCAGAGTGCGCTGCTACTGCCGGTCCGAATGAGGTTGAAGTTTCAATCATCCTACCGGTCGGAGGAAAAACAATTCTCGCACGCCAGTGTCTGGATCATCTTCTTAAGAAAACCAAAGGGGTCTCCTATGAAGTGATCTTGGTGGATGATCTCCCTTCACATGATCCCCCGACTTCGCTTGCGCCTTGCTTATCAACCGTTCGCGTGGTGCAAAGCCAGGTACCATTATCCTATTCAGCGGCGCGTAACTTGGGAGCAAAAGAAGCCAAAGGAAAATATCTTGTTTTCATGCGAAATCAGCTCCTTCCTGAGGAGGGATGGCTTGACAGTTTGCTCTCAGAGGTCCGCGCTTCTTCCGAAATCGCTGTTGTAGGGAGCAAACATGTGAATTTAGCTGGAAGAATTGACCATGCCGGGCTTTTATTCTCTCGGCTTCTTCATCAACCAACCCTTGCTTATCGGGGGATTTCGGGAGAGATTAAAGTGGCAAACACCCGCCATGAGTTTCAGGGGGTCAAGGGTGAGGGAATGCTGGTGAGGCAAGAGGTCTTTCTCTCGATCGGTGGATTCGATACGTCGTACGAGAGGTGTTATGAAGACTTCGATTTTTGCTTGAAGGTGCGCCATCAGGGTTATCGAGTGGTCTATCAACCTACCAGTGTGATGATCAATCTGGACGAGATAGGAAGTTATGGTGGGAACGCGAAGGACCTCGAACGCTTTCTCGCCGCTTGGAAAAACAAGTTTTTGGAAGACGAAGATGCGTTCTACTTAACGGATGGCTATGTGGTAAGTCACACCGTGCATAATGGCTGCGGTGCATTGATGCTGAAGCCTGTTGCTACGGAAGACGAGCAGAAAAGATGGCTGATGGTGGCAACGGTTCAGCGATTGGCTCAAGTGGTCGGTCTTGAAGGAGCTAAACCGATTTTGCTCCAGCCCGAGAATTGGCCGGAGGATGTTTCGGTGCTTCAATGGGGAGCAAGACTGTGTGAACTAGCCGGAATCCCTCAACAAAGCAAGGCATTTTTGGAGCGAAGCCTGGCTTTAGAAAAAAGCGAAAAACTCTAATAAGATCTAAAGCCATATGCGCACTGGGCTCTATGGGGAGCGAGCGGGGGTCCCTGAGGAAGCGGAATTGCGGCGCAAGCGCCACGGATGGCAAGAGCGAGCCCCGCACCTCGGAGACGGGCACGGATGTCCGTCGAGAATGAGCGACGATGGGACCTCCGCTCGTGACCCATAGGGATCTTACGATTGTGGCTTTGGCTCGTGAACCACGTATGAAGCCGTTGGACTAAACATCGAGCGTCGAATTTGATACTTGTCCAACCCCATGACCTCTTTGACCGCTAAAGTTTCTCCGGGGAACGAGTGCCAGTTGAGCTCATCAAATCCAATCACACTTCCACGAGTTAAATGTCCTTGCATGGCTGTGAGACACTCCCGTGTGGGTTCGTAGAGATCGAGATCGAAATAAGCCAAGGCAATAATGGTTTCAGGATGCTCCTTCAAATAGTCTGGGAATGTTTTCCCCGCATCTCCAATAACCAGTTCATATTTCTTCACATGGCTCATTGGTGACTCTTGTTCGTGATAGTCTAGAATAGCAGAAAGATAGTTTGCATACCCTTCGGTGACACTGTAATTTTGTTTGGAGGCGAGATCGGATCCCCCATCTTTCGGATGGATTTTTGGGAAACCGGCAAACGTGTCGAATCCGATGATTTTCCGATTAAAATTATACGGTTCGTACATCCCTCGGAAAGATTCAAACAAAGCCAACGTTTGACCCCATCGAACGCCAAATTCAATCACAACCCCCCGAATGTCTTTGATCAGGTTGTATAATTCATGCATGAATAAGATGCGAGCCAGGGTTTGTCGATTTAAGAACAAACCAAGATTTTTCATGAGCTCATGGGGTGGAATAGGGCATTCTTTGAAAAGGGTGTAAAATCGTTCTCGAAGGGCAATTTCTTGATCTGAAGCATGACTTTCCACTTTGGTTTCGCGCATAACGGCTCCTTTAGGAATATATTATTGTAAATTTAACAGGAAGTAGCGAATTTCCTGGACAATTATGGCTGAATATTAAAGCGATAAATTGGGTATAAATGAAAAAAACCCAGCAAAAACCGAGAAAACTATGAAGCTCACAAGGAGGAACAAAATGGGGACAAAGGTCCTGATCACAGAACCTGTCAATAACGGTAACGGATCCATTGAAGCAACGCAATTACTCTCCCTTCTCAACTCGATGAAGAAGGGAAATTTTTCTGTCCGAATGCCGATCAATCAGGTGGGCATTGCGGGAAAGATTGCAGATACACTCAATGAAATCTTAGAGTTAAACGAAAAAATGGCGAAGGAATTCGAAAGGATTAGCCTTGTTGTCGGTAAGGAAGGCAAAACCACCCAACGGGCGTCTCTTGGAGGTGCTGGAGGTTCATGGAATGCCTGCATCAATTCGCTTAATGCTTTGATCACCGACCTCGCACAACCCACCACCGAAGTGACTCGCGTCATTGGTGCTGTGGCCAATGGGGATCTTTCCCAAAAGATGCATCTTGACATCGATGGTGTTCCCCTTAAAGGAGAGTTTTCACGAACCGCTGTGTTGGTGAACACAATGGTGGACCAGCTGAACTCGTTTGCCTCGGAAGTGACGCGCGTGGCGCGCGAGGTGGGAACCGAGGGAAAGCTGGGCGGACAAGCCCACGTGAAGGGGGTTTCCGGAACGTGGAAAGACCTAACGGATAATGTGAATTCGATGGCCGCCAACCTGACGAGCCAAGTGCGAAACATCGCGGAGGTGACGACCGCGGTGGCCACAGGAGACTTATCCAAAAAGATTACGGTGGACGTGAAAGGGGAAATTCTTGAGCTTAAAGATACGATCAACACGATGGTGGACCAGCTGAACTCGTTTGCCTCGGAAGTGACGCGCGTGGCGCGCGAAGTGGGAACCGAAGGGAAGCTCGGTGGCCAAGCGCAGGTGAAGGGGGTTTCCGGAACCTGGAAAGACCTGACGGATAACGTGAACTTCATGGCGGCCAACCTGACAAGCCAAGTGCGAAACATCGCGGAAGTGACAACGGCAGTGGCCACGGGTGACTTATCCAAGAAGATTACGGTGGACGTGAAAGGGGAAATTCTTGAGCTTAAAGATACGATCAACACGATGGTGGACCAGCTGAACTCGTTTGCCTCGGAAGTGACGCGCGTGGCGCGCGAAGTGGGAACCGAAGGGAAGCTCGGTGGCCAAGCGCAGGTGAAGGGGGTTTCCGGAACCTGGAAAGACCTGACGGATAACGTGAACTTCATGGCGGCCAACCTGACAAGCCAAGTGCGAAACATCGCGGAAGTGACAACGGCAGTGGCCACGGGTGACTTATCCAAGAAGATTACGGTGGACGTGAAAGGTGAAATTTTAGAGCTTAAAAACACGATCAACACGATGGTGGACCAGCTGAACTCGTTTGCTTCGGAAGTGACGCGCGTGGCGCGCGAAGTGGGAACCGAAGGGAAGCTCGGTGGCCAAGCCGAGGTGAAAGGGGTGGCGGGAACATGGAAGGACCTCACGGATAACGTGAACTTCATGGCGGCCAACCTGACAAGCCAAGTGCGAAACATCGCGGAAGTGACAACCGCGGTGGCCACGGGTGACTTGTCCAAGAAGATTACGGTGGACGTGAAAGGGGAAATTCTTGAGCTTAAAGATACGATCAACACGATGGTGGACCAGCTGAACTCGTTTGCCTCGGAAGTGACGCGCGTGGCGCGCGAGGTGGGAACCGAAGGGAAGCTCGGTGGGCAAGCCGAGGTGAAAGGGGTGGCGGGAACATGGAAGGACCTCACGGATAACGTGAACTTCATGGCGGCCAACCTGACAAGCCAAGTGCGAAACATCGCGGAAGTGACGACCGCGGTGGCCACGGGTGACTTATCAAAGAAGATCACGGTGGACGTGAAAGGTGAAATTTTAGAGCTTAAAAACACGATCAACACGATGGTGGACCAGCTGAACTCGTTTGCCTCGGAAGTGACGCGCGTGGCGCGCGAGGTGGGAACCGAAGGGAAGCTCGGTGGCCAAGCCGAGGTGAAAGGGGTAGCTGGAACGTGGAAAGGCCTGACCGATAATGTGAACTTCATGGCGGCCAACCTGACAAGCCAAGTGCGAAACATCGCGGAAGTGACAACGGCAGTGGCCACGGGTGACTTATCAAAGAAGATCACGGTGGACGTGAAAGGTGAAATTTTAGAGCTTAAAAACACGATCAACACGATGGTGGACCAGCTGAACTCGTTTGCTTCGGAAGTGACGCGCGTGGCGCGCGAAGTGGGAACCGAAGGGAAGCTCGGTGGCCAAGCCGAGGTGAAAGGGGTGGCGGGAACATGGAAGGACCTCACGGATAACGTGAACTTCATGGCGGCCAACCTGACAAGCCAAGTGCGAAACATCGCGGAAGTGACGACCGCGGTGGCCACGGGTGACTTATCAAAGAAGATCACGGTGGACGTGAAAGGTGAAATTTTAGAGCTTAAAAACACGATCAACACGATGGTGGACCAGCTGAACTCGTTTGCCTCGGAAGTGACGCGCGTGGCGCGCGAGGTGGGAACCGAAGGGAAGCTGGGTGGGCAAGCCGAGGTGAAAGGGGTCGCGGGAACGTGGAAAGACCTGACGGATAATGTGAACTTCATGGCGGCCAACCTGACCACTCAGGTGCGAGGTATTGCGAAAGTGGTGACCGCGGTGGCCAATGGCGACTTGGAACAAAAGCTCGCCGTTTGGGCCAAAGGAGAAATTGCGGCACTTGGAGACATCATGAACGGCATGATTGATACCTTGGCCACCTTTGCCGATCAGGTCACTACCGTGGCGCGCGAAGTGGGAATCGAAGGAAAATTAGGGGGTCAAGCCAGAGTCCCTGGAGCCGCAGGAACGTGGCGTGATCTCACCGACAACGTCAATCAGCTGGCCGCCAATCTGACCACTCAGGTGCGTGCTATTGCTGAGGTGGCTACCGCGGTGACCAAGGGTGACTTGACTCGAGCCATTGCGGTGGAGGCTCAAGGTGAAGTTGCGGCACTTAAAGACAACATCAATCAGATGATTGCAAATCTCCGGGACACGACACTAAAAAACACAGAGCAAGACTGGCTTAAAACGAATTTGGCCAAGTTTACTCGAATGCTCCAGGGCCAGAAGGATGTCGAAACCGTTTCGAGACTCATTCTCTCTGAGCTTGCATCGATTGTCCCTGTTCATCAAGGGGGTTTCTATATTGTCGATGAGTCGGACGAAGCGCTGATTTTCAGGCTGCTTGGAAGTTATGCCTTCACGGAACGGAAACATTTCTCGACCCAGTTTAAACTCGGAGAAGGCCTGATAGGGCAGTGTGCGTTGGAACGACATCGCATTCTCATCAGCGACGTGCCTCCGGATTACATTCAGGTTAGCTCCGGGCTTGGGAAGGCAAGTCCATTGAATATCATTGTGATGCCAGTTCTTTTTGAGGGACAAGTGAAGGCGATTATCGAGCTCGCCTCTTTTCAGCGATTCAGCCAAGTTCATCAGATCTTCCTCGATCAGCTCATGGAAACGATCGGCGTGGTCATGAACACTTTGGATGCCAATATGCGAACAGAGCAGCTCTTAAAGCAATCCCAATCCTTGACCCAGGAGCTCCAAAGCCAACAAAGTGAGCTGACTCAAACGAACCAACGCCTTGAAGAGCAGGCACGATCGCTTCAGACTTCCGAGGAGCTACTGAAAGAGCAGCAAGAGGAATTGCAACGCACCAATGATGATCTGGAAGGAAAAGCAGAGCTCCTCTCTGTTCAAAAGACCGAGGTTGAAGCAAAGAACCAAGAAATTGAATTAGCTCGTCAAGCCCTCGAGGAAAAAGCAAAACAGCTGGCCATCACATCAAAGTATAAATCGGAATTTTTGGCTAACATGTCGCATGAAATTCGAACTCCGCTCAATAGTTTGCTTCTTCTGGCAACGTTGATCTCGGAAAATTCTGAAAAGAATTTAACCCCAAAGCAAGTGGAATTTGCGAAAATCATCTACTCCTCGGGGACCGACCTTCTCGAACTTATCAATGACATTCTCGATCTGTCGAAAATTGAATCCGGCACGATCAACATTGAAGTGAGCGATCTGGTGTTTGGAGATCTCCGTGATTACATCGAGTGGACCTTTCGACCCGTAGCACAAAATAAAGGAATAGACTTTGGAATGGAACTCAATCCGCTTCTTCCCAGGGCGGTTCGTACTGACGTTAGACGAGTGCAGCAAATTCTACGGAATCTTCTTTCGAACGCGTTTAAATTTACCGATCAGGGGAAAGTCACGTTAAGCATTGACACGGTTACCGCGGGGTGGAGTCCTGACAGTCCCTTACTCAATAAAGCTAAAACTGTATTTGCATTCTCCGTGATTGACACGGGTATCGGGATTCCACAGGAAACGCAAAAGGTAATCTTTGAGGCTTTTCAGCAAGGAGACGGCACGACAAGCCGAAAATATGGAGGAACTGGTCTTGGATTGTCCATTAGTCGTGAGCTTGCCCGCCTTCTTGGGGGAGAAATTCGCGTCAAGAGCGTGCTTGGCAAAGGGAGCACTTTTACACTTTATCTTCCAGATAACCCGCCCCCTGTTTTCCCAACCCCTGCTCAAGAAAAGATTATGATGACGCCTCTGGCGAGCGAAGAGCGTCTCAGAACGGGAATAGCGACCCGTCCCGGATCTTCTGAAACGGCTCACCCGTCTTTCAAGGAAATTCCTCGTCCAATCAACACTGTCGAATTCAGTGATGATCGACAGAATATCAACGTGGATGACCAGGTTGTGCTTATTATTTCGGGTTATCCAGATTACGGGCGTGCCCTTCTTGAAATTGCTCACGAAACCGGATTCAAAGGGGTTATTACCACCGGAAATGTCAGTAGCATACCCTTGGTCCGCGAATTCAATCCAGCCGCGATCAGCTTGGACATTGACTCACCAAGGCTGGATGGATGGACACTCCTTGATCGCTTAAAGAATGATTTTGGAACTCGTCACATCCCGATCCAAGTCGTATCCGCGGAAGACAATGGTCAGCGCGCGCTAAGACTGGGTGCATTTGCCTATCTCCGAAAACCATTCGATCGGGATGCCATGAAGCAGAAATTCCAGAAGATTAAAGATTTCATCGAGCGGCAAGCAAAGAATCTTCTGATTGCCGAGCCAGATAACACCCAAAGAAAGAACATGGAAGAACTAACAGCTTATGATGGGCTCAAGATCGCGGGTGTTCGAACTTCGGAAGAAGCGCTTTCTGCCATGAAGGAAAAAGCTTTTGATTGTCTCCTTCTTGGCTCTCAGCTTCCTGACGCTCAAGTGATGATGCTTCTTGAAAAAATGAATAGTTCTGATGACTTGCGCAATCTTCCGGTCATTCTTTATCTGGAGGGAAAACCGAACCAGAATTTGGAGAAACAGGTTAAGAGCTATTTGGAGAGACTCAATCTCCATGTCGTTCATAGTCCAGAGAGATTGTTCAATCAGACGACATTGCTTCTTCATGAGAATATTACCGATCTTCCGGAGCCAAAAAGGAAGATCCTGGAAAAGGCTCACCAAACACAAATGGCCTTGGCAGGACGAAAAGTTCTTCTGGTCGATGATGATCCCCGAAATCTCTTTGCCATTCGATCCGTCCTTGAAAATTACCAGATTCAGATCATTCAAACGGAGAATGGCCGAGATGCCCTGCGGATACTGCTTGGCACGCGTGACATTGATGTCGTTCTTATGGACATCATGATGCCCGATATGGATGGCTATCAGACCATCCGTGAAATTCGAACCCTCGATGACCGATACAAAACGCTTCCCATAATTGCCCTCACGGCTAAGGCCATGAAGGGGGATCGAGAAAAGTGCATTGAAACAGGAGCTACCGGCTACATCTCCAAGCCTGTGGATGTGGAGCATTTGCTTTCAATGCTGCGAGTTTGTCTTTCTCGATAAGGGTTCCTGTGACAACTTGTGAACCGAAAGGAGGACTTCTATGATTCGCAATCGGAAAAAGTGCGCAACCTGTGGAGCTCACCTGACTACCAGGAACTCGGTTGTTTGTCCTGAATGCGGGACTCCTATAGGCGTGTTCGAAGTCAACGAACAGTGATTCAACATAACCAAGGGTGACACACATCTCATTTACTTTTTGTGGGTGTGTGTCACCCTTTTTTACTGCGATTGCCAGCTTTGCTTTTGGCTTGATGTTGGGTTTCGATGTAAAGGGAAAGACGCGGCTCTTCCACTTTGGGTGGAAATCGCCAGCGTCAACACTGTACAACTTCTGGAGTCTATTAGCCCGTAAAGGTCTATCGCTCCGGATAAAGGGGTTGCTCCTTCTTTTCCTTTTCTTTGTCTTTGTTTGTTTTTTCCTTATCCAACTTCTTGTCACGCGGTTCCATCAAAGTTCACCTCCTTTCTTATTGACGGGCTAACTCCATTTGTACTTGCTCAGACGATTTGCCACCACTGTTTTCAGATTGCATCTGTACAATGAGATGAGTTCCCGATCCGAGATTTCCGGTATCGATCCTGAGATGAAAGTTCCCTTGGTCATCGGCGAAAGTTTCAAGACTAGCGATCTCGTCATGTTGGTTTTTGAGAACTCGAACTCTCACCAAGGCTTTGGGCTCAGTTTTTCCTGTCAGGTCAAAGATTTGTGAAACCTTTGAAGCGGGATTAGGTGAAATCACTTCCAGCGGGAGAACACCGTTGGGCGTTGTGAGGATACTTCCAATCGAAAGGGCGTTGATGTTGGTTATCGAGTCCACGGGTCCATTGGGTAGTTGAAGTTTAATGGTGACATCCTGGGATTTTCCTTCAAGATTCGTAGGCACGGCGTAGGTTCCGATATAGGTTCCCGGTGCAGATTCCTGCATGATAATCCTTTCACTGTTTCCGATAATCATGCTGGCTATTCCGCCCGGAGTTCCATTCATCTTAACGGTTACGGTTTGCCCTGGCAGTGCGCTCGTCGGAGAAACAGAAATGGCATTGATTAAATTGCTCGTCGATGTGTTTTGTGCATTCTGAGATTGAGGTGATTGCGGAAGGGGCCGAGTGGGGGAGTTTAAAACATCGACTCCGCCTGTTCGACTTAGAATGTTCACTGTCCGATTAGAAGCCACCCAGGTTACTTCTGCACCTAAGGCCTGACTAATGAATCGAAGGGGAACCATCACTTGGCCGTTCAGGTTCAGTGGTGGCACATCCAAAGTGCGGGTATCTCCGTTCACCATAGCTTGTGTTGAGCCGAGACCCAAGCGAATATCAGTTCCCAAGTGCTGGGCCATGATGGAATGTGTTGCAGGATCATAATTCACCGTTGCACCGAGGTGTTCAAAAACACCCCGAAGGGGAACCATGACTCTCCCCTGATACATGATGGCAGGCTGGGCGAGCGCCACACGTTCCCCGTCGATCATCAATAACACTTGAGGGCTCAACAACTCAGCCCGGCCAGGTGAAGACAGCCACATCAAGACAAACAACAAAAGTGGCAAAAGCTTTTTCATTTCTATCCCTCCTCTTGGATTTTGGTTAATGATGGTGTTACTTTACATTTATACCCGCAGCGTTACGGCTTTATAGCAAAGTGCAACGGTAGCGGATTTGAAGAAATGACAGGCGTTCTTTGAGCCATTTGAAACGTCTGCATGTATCTCTGTGCAACACGAGCCCATATCATTTCACGCCCAAATTCATAGGCCCGCTTGCGCACACTGAATCGCTCAATTTCGTTCGCTAGAAGCTTGACTGCGGCTCTTGCGATCGCCTTTGGGTTTTTGAAGGGGACCAACATTCCTCGCCCATCTGACAAGATTTCTTCCGCGTACCAATAAGGAGTCGAGATTACCGCTTTTCCAGCCCCAACCGCATAGGCCAGTGTACCAGAAACAGATTGCTCCGGGTTGAGATATGGGGTGACGTAAATGTCCGTCGCTTGGAGGTATTCGATGAGTTCTTCGATGCGGACAAAGCCATCGTGTAAAACCACATGGTCTTCCACTCCTAGCTCCTTAGCAAGGCGCATTAAACCTAACCGATAAGATTCTCCTTCATTCTTTTTCACGTTGGGATGCGTTGAACCGACAATGAAATACACCACATTCGGACAGTGTTCGAGAATCATGGGAAGCGATTCAATGACGTTTTCCAAACCTTTGTTTTGCGAAATCAATCCAAACGTCAGTAAGACATTCTTGCCTTGGAGGCCAAATCGATCTTTATATAAACAACTCTCAACAAACGGGACATCCGGAATTCCATGAGGGATGAAGTCGATTTTTTCTTGGGGAATGCGGTAGACCTCTTCAAGAAGTCTCATTCCGACTTTGCTCATGACAACGACCCTTTCAGAGCATCGAATCACTTGTTGAAGAACCGTTCGTTGGTTGAGGTCTGGGTTTTTCAGAACCGTATGCAGTGTGGTGACCACCGGCATGTTCAAACGAGCAATAAGTTCCAGAATGTAACTACCAGAGATTCCGCCAAAAATACCGAATTCGTGCTGCAGACACACCAAATCGGTGTTGCTTGCGTTCAGAAATTCTGCCGCGTCCCAGTATGAACGGATGTCCGATTCTTCAACTTCAAGTCGAACTTGAGGGGGGTAGGCATAATGATTAGGAGTATCACTAAGCGCCACGACAAGGTTGTTAGCCCTGTGTGATTGCGAGGAAATCGATTCATAAAGATCGGCGGTAAAGGTCGCGATTCCACACCGACGAGGGAGATAATTTCCAATGAACGTGATCCCACCGCGTGAGAACGTGCTGGAGCTTCGATGTTTTTTCATAGGGATCTTTTCCTTTCTCGAATGATTTGATATATCTATTCATACCCGATTGGATCGGGAGATATTCATTTTCGGGAGATATTTCATTTAATGAATCGGTTTGCGCTGCTTGGCCCGTGTATGGTGAGGTTTTGACGAGGATTTCCGTGGCTGGGTGATACGCTTTTTACTTCCATTTTTACTTCCATG
The DNA here is from genome assembly GCA_013286945.1 of Candidatus Melainabacteria bacterium. Classification (GTDB taxonomy): domain Bacteria; phylum Vulcanimicrobiota; class JABDET01; order JABDET01; family JABDET01; genus JABDET01. The sequence continues at coordinate 7,456 of JABDET010000022.1, read as the reverse complement.
GACGATCACGGGCTTCTTATTACCCGATGGTGGGTAGGCAGGAGGAAGTTTTGAACTGGTGCCTGGTAAAGGGCTTTTTCTATCTTTGGGCATCGCGGGTGTAGCTGGATTACCAGGAACGCGTTTTCGATCGGCTGGCATGGCCGGGGTGGCGGAACTTCCGGGCCCGTTTGAAGTATTTTGTGAAAACGTTAAGCCAGAGTAGACCAGTAGACAAATCATTAAGAACACTTTCATCTTCATTAATTCTCCTTGTTTTCTTCTTGGAAAGAGCGGACTGTGTTTACGAAGCAAGTGGCCATGGCTCTTCCCAACGTACTTGCTTCCAAGTCTGATTCTGTTTGTCTTTGTAAAATGCAATACAAGCTTCCACATAGGCTCGCTTTTTTGAAACGAGATCTTGAGGTCCAGAAGGCAATGTCTTGTAAAGTTCTTTCCAATACTTCAACGGATGTTCCCAAGGATAACCATGAATAATCCAGAGTGGGATGGCCACGGTATGTCTCACCAAAATAGATTCCAGCGTTTTGTAATCTATTTTCAGAATACTAAGGAGTTGATCGATTTCTGGGGGTTCACTGTCGTGGGGCCAGATGATTTCGATGTGCTCATCGTCATGGGCAGAGATAACCACATACCCGAGTTCTTGAATTTGGTTTAAAGCTTCCTGAATCGCATCTTGCACACGATAAATCATGTTGTTACACCATCCTTGTCGTACCTCTTAAACACAGTCTGATCATATTGTACCCTCCGCGGTATGAACGTCACACATGTTTTGAATGATATACATTGTATTTTATTTGGGTAGACTAAACCTAGAAAGGAGGTGAAGAAGAGTGAATTTAGACGCCAAAAGAACTATTTCGTTGGTTTTGATTAGCGGACTTTGTATGACTCTCCCCTTGCGGACAGGTTGGTCAGCTTCAATCATAAAGAAGGCGGAACATAAGATCAAGGTCATGGGTGTGCAATCAGACCAAAAGACGGTACAAAAAGATGAGGCAAGAATCAAGGATGACGAGACCAGCATTAAACAGGATTACGCGAAGATCAAAATCGATGCGAACAATTCCAAGATGCTCGTGCGCGACCAAAAAGAGCTTAGCAAGGATCAACGACGACTCTTGAAAGACAAACAAAAACTGGTGAAAGACCAGAAAGAATTGCGGGAAGATTTGTCCCAAAACAAAACGAAGGGAAATAATAAGTCGTCGTATTAAGATTTAAGAATGAGCAGAGCCTCGGTAGGTAACGAGGCTCTTTTTTTCTCGATTCATCACATCAATTCGTCAATACTGGAAGGACACCACCTGTTTGTCTCCTGGCTTGAGGGAGATTATTTTTCTTTGACTACCATACTTTTCGTGCCAGGCTTCAACGACATACGTGCCTGCAGGAACATTGGTAATACTAAAGCTTCCATCTTCCCCTGTTACACTAAAATAAGGATTGGCAATGACTGCAACAACAGCATGCATCCAAGAATGAACATCGCATTTCACCGGAATCATTTCGGCTTTTTGGAAAACCACGGAACGCGAAGGAATCATTCCTGCTGCTTGTTCGCCTGGCTCGCCGAAGTTTAGCTTTGGATTCAATCTTGGCATGAAGTGAACATTATGAAGAACCTTTGGATCATCATTGATAACATGAATCGTCTGTCCCACCATGACTCCAAGCACGTGAGGCCTGTACCAACAATTTAGTTGATCCAAAGTGGCGGGAGGTGGCGGCCTCCAATTTCGGTGCCTTAGGCCCTGCTTGATATAGACCACCACGTACCGAAGGGTCTTGTTCTGATTAACGACGACCGTTTCTTCTCGAGGAGGATTGCTTCTTTGGGCAAGAACGCACAAGGGTTCTTTTGCCATGACGACCATTTTCCTGTGGGGAGGAACTCCGCGAAACAAAACTTTGCCGATGATCGCTCCCCGCTCGTCTTCAGAACGGGATTCCTTAGCCTGGGGAAAAAGGGTCACAAAAAAAACGAGAATCAAGACGAAATTGATGCGCTGTACCACAAGGTTAATGTTTATGTTGGTTAGCACGGGATTGCAGGCTTGTGCTGATCAGGCTTATTCCCGCTATGATCATGCAGAGAAAGATTGACGTTTCAATCAATTTTGAAGAAAAAACAGCTTCGCTATTCGTAATTAGCCCAGGCTTGGTGGGTTCTGGGATGTCCGGGGTAGGTGGGAGGTCAGGCGTGGGGGGACCCGGCCTTGATGGCGTGTAACCGTACGTTGGCCGTGGCTCAGGAACGACCTCAGGTAAGGGGGGATCACTCGGCGTGGGGTTCTCCACCGGCTGCTGCTCAGGTGTTTCAAAGGAACGATCGGAATAGGTCCAATGAGAATCTGGGCTTGCATAGCCTTGCAAACCCGAAATTAGAAGCCAAACCGCCAACACCACGAACATCCTGGAAATAAGGGGCATGGTTTATTTCCCCTTTTTGTGCCCTTCTTCGCCATGATGTTTCAGCACCGTACGAGCAGCCACTTCTTCCGCCCGTTTCCCGTAACGCCCATCTTTCTTTGCAGAGCTAAGGATGTGTTCGTATTGGCGTTGTTCTTTGCCGCTTACTCCTCGAAGATGTTTCTTTCCTGGCATCTTTGCTCACGCTCCTCTATGGATCTAGTACCCTACAGCTTTCTCTCTTAAACGGGCGTTGGCCTTATAAATGTCTCAGGCAAAAGCTGAGAATGCGTCATCCCGTAATATCGCTAAGGCTCACATAAAATCACCCTTTTGCCGATTGTCTGTGTCTGTTCACTTTACTATAATAGGTATACAAGCAATCAAAGAGCTTAGTTTATTCCATTAAGTTAAGGAGGAGTAAAATGCCAACAGTTGATTTCGGAATTAGGACAGATCGATTGGACTCTCATACGGCGGTCGTGAATATCGAAGGAGATTTGGATCTCTATCGAGCTCCCGAGTTTGCCGAAGCCCTTACGTCATTGATTACAAGAGGGTGGTATCACCTGGTTGTCAATCTTGGGAAAGTAACCTTCATTGACACCACGGGAGTCGGGGTCCTCATCGGGGCACACAAGCGGGTAAAAGAATGGGATGGAAGCATTACCGTGGTAAACACTAGCCCGCGATTCATGAAAATACTTCAGGCCATCCGCTTGGCTCCTATCTTTCAAATATTTGAAACACTGGAAGATGCTCTTTCCGCGGTGCGAGCAGACGAAACTCTGCTTTCAGCTGTGTAGGCGTTCATAAGTTGTTGAAAGGTTGCACGTACACCACTAAAAGAAAGGAGGAAGAATGCCATGTCAAGCCGAGAAAACCAAATTGAAAATGAGCCCAAGAAAGATCTGATCGATGACGATGAAGAAGATGAAGCCGAGGGTCAGCGCTAGGTAGTTCATAACATGAAGGACGCACATCCAACGGATGTGCGTCCTTTCTTTTTGTGGAAAGCTGAGCTGTTTTTACGGACTTTGCACTGTGGTTATGCTGTGGACTTCTGTCGTGGTGATGGCACTTGGTGTCATTTGCATTGAATAAACCAAGCTGGGAACATACGATGAATAGAAGTCGGGGGGATTGACCGTTGGAGTGACTGCCACGAGGTTTTCCCCACTGGGTAAAGCTAAGTGTCCTGTTATCGAGCTGCTGTTAAAGGAGTCTCCTTGTTGCACAACATAAGTTCCCACATAGGTTCCAGGGGTTATCTCATCCATCGGAATGCCGGTCGTTTTGCCAACGTTCGCTCCAGAACTCGTTGAAATTGGTCCAATGTCAAAGGTGGCGATTCCATTCGGACGACCAAGCAAAATCACGGTGGCTGTATCCCCCGGATTGAGTTGCGAGCTTATGTTGTCGAACACTTTGATCGTGGTGAGTGATGAGATTGGGATCATTCGCGGAACAACGGTTTCCGATGAGGCTACTGATGTGGTCGACATCGAGGTATTCCCCACAGGGGCCCCTTGTGATTCGACAGTGAACCACATTTCGTGTTCAAAGGGAACTGCAACCGCATTAACACCAATGAACTTTAAGTGATGGGTTCCTAAGTGAAGCGGTTCGGCTGGACTGTAGCTTGCCGAATCTGGCCCAACCTTCGTAAAGTTAGTGATATCGCTGCCGTCGAAGTAAACACGAAGTCCTTGTTGGGTATATGGGTCGATCTTTTCATACCGCACAAAAATGTATTGTGGATTTGTCGTGACGTACGAGCCATTGTTAGGTAGAATGTTGGTAATCACTGTCCGCGGCCATTGAGGAATTCCTGTTGACAGGTAATAAGTGGAAAGCTTGTATGCTTGATGCAAGTTTTTTTGTAAATGACCGGTGATTTGAACATTCGAAAGGTTTACCCCGGTGGGAATCATGTAACTGCCAACATAGACTCCTGGGGAAGCTTCGGTCATCGACAATCCGGTGGCGTAATTTCCTACATCAAAAGTGGCTGTTCCTCCTGGTTCTCCGCGAAGCGTAATCTGAACGGTGTCTCCTGGTTGATAAACACGGTTCTGATCAAACGTGACGTCCGTAATCATTATTTCTTGGGCTCGAACGACAGCCGCGAACAGGAACATGACCACCATGGTCATGAAAAACAAACTGATTTTTATATTAGGCATAACGCACCCTCCTCATGTAAATTTAAATTTTATACTGCATGAAGCACTCTAGGTATTGGGAAGCGGATAAGTACTGAAATCAGCTCCTTCATACTTGGAGAGAATCTGTCGAATGCTAAGCTGGCTGATTTCTCCCGATGGGAGAGCGATAGCAATCAATGCGCCGCCATTGGTGATAGTCTTGTTATATCGATCGCTGGCCTCTGCAGCTACTCCTTGATCCTTCAGGAGGCCCGTGATCCCACCCGCAATCGCGCCTGCCGCTGTTGTTCCTGCACTTGTGGCTACTGCCGTGGCCAGCGCTCCGCCTCCGATCACCAATCCAACCCCGGGAATGAAGAGCGCAGCGAGAGTGGCCAATGCTCCAATCGCAAGGCCAAGCCCAGCCCCTTTTGCGGCCCCAACAGCCGCATCTGCGCCTGTGGTCATGGTTACCCCATGTTTGGCATTTTCTACCACATCAGGAGCTTCTTCTGAACACCGCCCCCCCGAATCTGTAATCGAGTATTTTTCGTTGAAGACTAAACTGATATCTTCGTCTTTAACCCCGGCATCGAGCAATGCGCCCACAGCCTTTTCTGCTTGCGAACCCTCCGCAAATGATGCGTACAAGATATCTCTCATTGTGTATGCTCCTTTCTGTAGCAAATATAATATGCTGTATAATAAAAATATACCCGATCAGAAATCGGGTTAAACCAAGCTAAAAGCTGAATTAGACTTCAGACTTTGGATGAGAAAAAATAGGAGTATGGCTTTCATACCAGTCGTTGTTGGGCGGTATAATAAATGCGTGTCACAAGAAAACCCAAGAATATTTAAGAATATTTAATGAAGAGTTATTCAGGAGGCGACTCATGGTCACAGGAATTTCAAATGCGGTCAAAGAAGCGCTCAACGAAATTCAAAAGGTCGGTTATTCCATTGCTTGTTCTCCAGACCAAGATAAAATTTACATCACTTGGATCGGGAGCCCGCCGCCTCCTGATATTTCGAGGCAATTAGCCATTTTGCAAACCAATCCGAATCTGTTAGGAGAGGCATTGCGATTTCACACCGTTTCAATTCCACTGTGGTTAATCTTGGGTTACCCTTGGGATCGTCCACGAGAACATTGGAGTCGCCTAGAGAAATCGCTGTCTTCGAATCCGCATCCATTCGAACGGAAAAAACATGCCTATGCAAAAGCCTGTCTTGAGTGCTACAAGAGCAAACGCGATACTTCTTGGAAAGAGGTGATGTGGGAAGAACCTTGGCCTGTACCCACCTAAGTCTTATCTTTTGGTTTCTTCGATTGAAATGATTCCCTTGCGAATCGCATATTTCACCAGATCAGTGGGACTCGATAGATCGAGCTTCTCCATAATGTGAGCACGATGCGTTTGAACTGTTTTCAATGAAATGAATAGCTTTTCTGCAATGGCCTGATTGGAATAGCCTTCGGCTAAGAGTTTGAAAACTTCTTGTTCTCGGGGAGTCAGTTCGTCTTGTTTTGTTGTGCCTCGGGTGGTGTGTTCACTGATGAGTGACTTGGTCATGGAAGGAGAAAGATACGATTGGCCTTCCGCAACCGCGCCGATGGCGAAGATAAGTTCTGCTGACGCGCTTTCTTTAAGCACGTACCCAGAAACGCCTGACCGAAGACCATTCCAAAGGTGTTCTTCCAAATCGGATTGGGTAAGGAGAATGAGCTGGACTTGGGGGTTCGTGGCATGAATTCTGCGTGCAGCTTCAATGCCATTCATGATCGGCATTGCAATGTCAAGCAGAACCAGATCAGGTTTTAGTTCGTTCACAATGGAGACAGCATTTTCCCCGTTCGTGGCCTCACCGACGACCTGAAGATCTGATTGCTCGGCAAGTATCCTCTTTATTCCATCTCTGACGATCGCGTGATCATCGGCAATCACAATTCGAATCATAGAATTATGACCTCCGTGTAGGCGTTCATAGAATTGATAAGTTCGCAGCGGCGTGAGAACTACCTTCCGGCCTTATGGGGTATAATAGGGAAGGACCCCCGTATGGCTTGAGTGAATTTAGATGTCCGACAATAAAGGAGGCCGAATGGGAATGAAACAAGGATTCATCGTTTTTGTCAGTTTGTTGGCTGGATTAGTTTTTAGTGTTTCGGCATCAAAAGCTGCCACGGTAACCGTCGATGATACATTGAAAAATTTGATTGGTCGATGGAAAGGGGAGGCTTTTGTAGAGAAGCGGCTGGATAGGACGGAGGAATTGGTCTTGCGACCTATCTTCGACAACAAGTTTGTCTTCGCGGAGCTGGCGCCTCTCCCGGGGCAGACGAAGAATTTTCAAGGCAAAGGTTTTTTAAGTTATGATTCCAATGAAGGCAAGTACCTCTTTTACTGGTTTGACAATGATGGATTCAACGGGAAATATGAAGGGGAAAAGCAGGCGAATTCCATCATCTTTGCTTATGTCGATCGTCGTGGAAACAAGAGAATCCTAACGCTTGAGGTTGAAAATAAGAATCAATTCACAGTTTCTATCCAAGATGGCGGAAGGCTAGTTCAAACCATTAAATATACACGAGAATGATGTCAGGGTAGTTGTTTTAGAACCAAGAGGACATTGAATGGAAGTCAAGAAGCTTTAAAATTGCAGCTTTAATCCTAGATTTTTTTTAATATCCCTGTGACCTAATGGCTGACACTGGTCACTCTTATACCGGTAGAGGAGGTGTCTTACATGGTGCAATTTGACCAAGTGAGAGAACCCCGGTTCGTTCTGCGGACTCTCTTGGACGAACAAATACAAAGAAAGGAGCCCGTAGAGGCTCAGCAACAAAAAAGTCCTGAAGCCCTTCACGCTGAGCTTCAGGAACGCGC
>JABDET010000021.1:91-26452 GCA_013286945.1 Candidatus Melainabacteria bacterium | reverse complement strand
ATTGAGGACACCAAGTTCCGCGAAAGAAAAAAAGGAAGAGATTTTTCCCCTGATAGTTTTTGAGAGAAACTTGACCACCGGCGGCTGAAAGCAGGGTAAAATCAGGAGCCTTTTCTCCAACATCCAAGGGTTTTGTCGCAATTCCAACAAACATAACGTCTTCTGACTTCGCGAAGGGGGAGAAGCTTCCTTTAGCTTCGAGCGAGCTCGTAAAGAAAAGGAAGTTGTTTCACCCGAAGTCTTCTTCCCCTTCCCTCTTCCCCTTCCAAGATCTTGATGAGCTCATGAACCCGATCCTCGGGGCGAATGGTCTCAAGAATCCGTTGTTTTTCGACAGGATCGCACGGAAAAGAAGAGGTGATGAGATCCGACAACACTCCCAGATCCAAGTGAGGAGCCGAGAAAACGGTGAACCCCCAATGCGGGGGTTCAATCACTCTCGAAAAGGCTTCGAAAAGCTGGTCGCGCAGATGGGCTTGCTTTCTGATGGAAAGCGGCTTAAACGCTTCCTCCACCACTTCAACCTTAGCCTTTCGATAAGGTTTTTCCACGTGGATGTGTTTCACACGAGCTCTCTTCAGACCATGCAAGATAATGTTGTATTTATTTTCTGGGAGGACTTCAGCTCGAACGATTTGTCCAAGACAAACCATTTCATAAATCGGTGGGCTTTCCTGATATTGATCGCGAAAGCCTGGTTTGAGAAGCGCCATCCCAATCAGCCCATCGGTTTCCAACGTATCCTTCACCATTTGATGATACCGCGGTTCAAAAATGTGAAGTGGCAAGAAGGTGTTCGGAAAAAAAACCACGTTTGGAAGCGGAAACAATGGAAGGGGTCCTTGATACGCCTCAAGAGGGTTAAACAAGAACATGGTTAGAGATTAGCTTCTAACGAAAAAACTCCTGGAGAAAGGAAGAAAGCTTCCTCTTCGGGAAAGCAAAAGGTACCCTAAATGCAAACCAGTATTGGAGAACCTCTTTTTTTACGTGCGTGCCGGCAAAAGCCAGCCACGTCCACCCCTGTTTGGTTCATGCGTCAAGCTGGACGGTACATGCCTGAGTACCGAAAGATTCGAGAAAAACATACCCTTCTCGAAATCTGCAAAACGCCGGAACTCGCCACGTTTGTGACACTTCTCCCTGTTAACAGCTTGGGGGTCGATGCCGCCATTCTGTTTGCCGATCTCCTCTTGCCGTTAGAGGCGCTTGGGATCCCATTCCATTTTGCTGAAGGTGAAGGGCCAGTCATCGACAAGCCAATTTCATCTTCGAACGATGTGAAGGGCATCCAGCTCGACGCAGTTGAGGAAAAGCTAGGTTATGTTCTTACGGCCATCCTTCATGTCAAGCAGGCTTTAGAGGGAACCGTTCCGCTCATTGGTTTTGCAGGCGCCCCTTTTACTTTGGCGAGCTATCTTATTGAGGGGGGGCATTCAAACACATTTTTGAAAACAAAACAATTCATGGTCCACGAGCCTGAAGCCTGGCACGATCTCATGGACAAGATTACACGGATCACAAAAGAGTACTTGCTGGCACAAATCGAAGCAGGCGCTGATGCAGTTCAACTTTTCGACAGTTGGGTCGGAGCTTTGACTCCGGATGACTATCGACACTTCGTTCTCCCCTATTCTTCCGCCATTCTTCGCGATGTCGCCAAGACAAAGGCCCCTGCGTTGCACTTTGGAACCGGAACCGCAGGGATGCTGGATGCCATTCGTGATGCAGGTGGGGATGTCGTTGGGATCGATTGGCGCATCCCCTTGAATAAAGCTTGGAAAGTGATTGGGTATGAAAAGGGAATTCAAGGGAATCTTGATCCAGCGCTTCTCTTCGCGCCACAGCCTTATCTGAAAAAGCAAGTTGAAAGCATTTTAGAGAAAGCAGAAGGACGGCCAGGTCACATTTTCAATCTGGGACACGGCATTCTTCCAGGAACTCCAGTTGACAATGTAAAGTATGTTGTGGCGTGCGTTAAAGAGTACCAACCCAGTCCTGTCGGAGGTCTTCATCGTGAATAAAACATCGCGCCCGCTCACTGGAGTTCTTCTCATGTCCCTTGGAACTCCCGCGCAACTGGATGACATGGAAGCTTATCTCCTCGATATTCGCCATGGCCGAACCCCAAGCCCTGAGTTTGTGAAAGAAATTCAGAGTCGTTATCGTCAGGCCGGAGGCAGGTCTCCGTTACTTGACATTGTGAAACTGCAAGCCAACGCCCTGCAGGCCCGTTTTCAAAAAAAGGGGGAAAGTCACTTCAGAGTGTATGTTGGCATGCGTCATTGGCATCCGTACATCAACTCGATCGTCCCCCAGCTACTCGCCGATGGGGTCGAAACACTGATCTCGCTCCCTCTCACCCCGTATTACTCTCGAATGAGCACCGAAGCCTATCACGAGAAAGTGAGAGAGAGTCTTTCAAGTCTAAACGCAAATCCAACCACTCTTTTCGTTGGAAGTTGGAATGATCACCCGCTTCTCCTCGAAAGCTTTAGTGAAAAAATTGAAGAAGGGTTGAGCTTGTTTCCTAACCGAGAAACGATTCACGTTCTCTTTACGGCCCATAGCCTTCCCGAAAGAGTACTCCTCGAAAAGGATCCTTACCCGGACGAGTTCTTCGAAACCGCAACGCTTTTGGCACAAAAACTTCGCCTGAGTCACTGGAGCTATGCGTACCAAAGCCAAGGGGGATCAAAGGAGCCATGGTTGGGTCCAACCGTAGAAGCCCAATTGGAAACCGTGAAAGCACAAGGAGCTACCGACGTCCTCCTTGCTCCCATCGGTTTTCTTTGTGACCACATGGAAATACTTTATGATGTTGACATTTTATTTAAAAAGCTAGCGAAAGAAAAAGGGATTCGCCTTGAAAGGACTCCTTCACTGAACGCTTCACCCAAGTTCATTGACACCTTGGAAGCCCTCGTCGTCGAAAGCCTGAAGACCACTTCACTCAGCCACTCCTAGTCGTGAACCCTTCGAAAAAGCGTGTTGCTATTCTTGGTGGAGGCATTACGGGTCTTTCTGCCGCGCATTTTCTCAAAACTCGTGCAACCCTACCGATGGAAATTGCTCTCTTGGAAAAAGAACCCATTCTGGGTGGCCAAATTTCGACACTTCACCATGATGATTTCCTCATCGAAGAAGGCCCTGAGTCCTTTGTGCGTTACAAAAAGGGGGGGCTTGAACTGTGTGAGGCACTTGGCCTTCAAAACGAATTGATTGTCCCGCATCCGAAGAATCGATCCACCTTTATTCTCAAAAACGGCAAGTTGGTTCACTTCCCTCGGGGGGTTATGAACCCGTTTTCTCAATCGATCTTTTCACTGATCAGCACATTCTTATTTACTCCACTTCTTTCTTCCAAAGGAAAACTCCGGTTAGCTCTAGAGCCATGGATACCGCCTCGGAATTCGGGCTCTGACGAAACGATCGAGGCATTTGCCAATCGAAGGCTTGGAGCCGAGTTTTGTCAAAACCTTCTTCTCCCCCTCCTCTCCGGTGTGTACGGGCCAGAAGCAGGCAGCCTCAGTGTTCGAGCCCTCCTCAAAGAATACGCTTCGGCTGAACAAACGTCAGGCAGCATTTTTCGTGCCTTACGAAAAAAGCAATCGACCGAAAAAACACCCCTCCATTCAACAAAGTCAATTGAAACTTCGGTTTTCATATCTCTTCATGGGGGTTTAGCAAAGCTTGTTCAAGCACTGCAAGATTCATTAACCGAATGCCACATCGTGGTAAACACCCGAGTTCGAAGCATTGAAAAGAATTCCTCAGGCTATGGGATCTTCACGCAAGCTGGGGAAAAGTTGATGGAGGCTGATGCCCTGTTGATGGCCACGCCGGCTTACATGACCGCTTCGTTGGTTCGTCCCATTGATCCTGAGCTTGCTCACCGTCTTGATTCAATTCCCTATGGCTCTGGCCTGGTCTTCACTTTTGGGTTTTACGACAACCAGGTGAAACGTCCCCTTCGCGGAACTGGATTTCTGGTTCCGAAAAAGGAAAAACTTCCTTTTCATGCCTGTACTTGGAGCTCGAGCAAATGGACCGATCGGGCGCCGAAAGGAAAGGTCCTTATCCGCACCTATGTTTCCATTTCAGAACAATTTACCGATTTTGAGCAGCTGAGGAATTCTGTCTTAGATGCTTTGCGCCACATTCTCAAAATCTCAGGCGAACCAATCCTTTCGGAAACTCATCCTCATTTTCGTTCATTGCCACAGTACCCCCTTAACTACGAAGACACGCTGGCAAGCATTCGACAAAGTTTAACAAAACATCGAGGACTCTTTCTGGCTGGCGCTGCCTACGGAGGGGTCGGAATTCCAGACTGCATTCTAAGCGCCGATAACGCAGGGGGAGAGCTTCTTGCCTACCTTGAAAAAGGATTCGTTCCTGGTGGAGAGAAGAAATTCCACTAAAGGAGCTCCATGCAAAGGCTGATGGCTATTCAAATTGTTTCCCCTACCCTGCCCAAAACCAAACTTCAAGAGATTCTTGAAAAAAGAAAGCCATTGGTGACCGGAGGTCATTTTCTCTATCCTGCCGATGATCGTGGACCGAGCTCACACCTCTCATCTTTTTTTTATCTTGCAAGACTTACAAGCTCGCCTGAGTTTGTTTCCCTTCTTGTTGCGGATTTAACCGAATGGATCAAAAGAAACCGCGTCCCTGTCGATGTCGTTTTTGCTCCGGCTGATCCAGTGTTGGTTCCCATTATTGTACAACTGCTGGAATCTTTGCGTAAGCCTGCAGCGTTCCTCGAATACCTTCCTTCTGGACGATTTGGATCAAACATTGAAAGTGCCAAGTTACTGCAACTCGGAGAAAAAGTATTTGTGTTTAATGGGGTTTCAACCACGGGCCGTTGTGTTGGGGAAACGCTTCCAGCCTACGTGGAGAAAGCCGGGGGAGTGGTTTCAGCAATCGGCGCTTTTGTGAAGGGAACGGCTCCTGGGGTCAGTGCGACGGAAACGAAGTATGGAGATCGCTTTTATTCGGCCCTGCAAGCCGATATCCCCATGTATTCTCCGGATCGATGTCCGTTGTGCAAGGAAGGGCTCCCGTTGGTCCCATGGAATGCCAGTGTTAGCAAAGGAGCAATTTAGAATTATGACATCCATGTCAAATTATGGAACGAATGATGGAGTCGTCCTGACTCCGATGTGTAGGCGTTCTTAGATGCCAACCCTCTTAGGTCAGCTCACCTTTCCACTTCGTTTTCTTGATTTCTTAGCGTTTGAAGCCCACGTAAGAGGAATGCGGGTTAGTCGGGGGGTTCCCAACGACGAAATTGAAAAATACCTGGCAATTTGGAAAAGCGACTGTGCTTACTATGAGCTTGCCTTGTCAAAAAAACAAGTTTATGAATCAGAGCAAGTTGTGCCGATACCATCCTTCGTGAAGAAACCTGATTACGAGTTTGAAATTGCGTGTCTTCTTGACGCGGACGTTCGAGGTCCGCTGTCCTTGGTTCAAGCGGAAGAATTCGTGAAAAGTTCCACACATATCACGATCCTCAACGACTTTTCAGCCCGCGACCTCCAAGAGCAGGATCGCCAGCTTGGCCTTGGCGTTGCGCGAAGCAAATCAGTCCTTGGTAAAGCAATAGGACCCCGTTTTGTTCCCGCTAAAGACCTGAAGCTTTCCGAAATCAAGCTTCGGCTCAAAGTGAACGGACAAGTTCGAACTGAAACCAATTACGGAACCTGTTTCTGGACATTCCCAAAGATACTATCGCATCTTTCTAACCAGAACATCTTCCTCGAACGCGGAACTTTGATTGGTTCTGGCACTGTCGGCGGTGGCTCGATCGCGGAGTTCGGTGGAAAATATCCTTGGCTTTTACTAGGAGATCTCGTCGAAATGGAAGCGTCCGAAATCGGAACGCTTAAAAACAAGATAGGAGCGCTGTAACCCGACATGAAAACCTCTCGCTTACTTTCACTTGCTTCGCTGTTGTTAGGATTGATTGTACCAACCGTCCTCCTTGCTTCACCCCTCAATCAACAAAAACCAACCGTGCAAAAGCAACTTTCTTTTGATAACCTGGCGATTCCACTACGGTCTTTTTTGCAAGATCAATCGATCCCCGGGCTGTCCTTGGTCATCGTAAGAGACAATCAAATCGTATACAAAGAAAGCTTTGGATGGTATCATCCTGACACGATTCTTCCTATCGGCTCTGCAGCCAACGTGGCTTCAGTGACCGCCATCATGACTCTTGTTGACCAAGGAAAGCTCCACTTGGATGATCCGGTCAACAAATACATTACGGATTGGCCTGTCGACAAAGAACAGATTACGGTTCGACAGCTCCTTTCCCATACCTCAGGTATTCAAGCGCCCCCATCCCCTTGCTATGCGAATTCGCGCCTGTCTGTTGCCAACTGCGAACAAGAAATAGCCAAAATGCCTCTTCAAGCAGAACCGGGAAAGGGCTTTATCGATTCCCCCAATGATTTCGAAGTGGCGGCACGCATTGCCGAGATTATTTCAGGAAAGAACTGGAATGATTTTTTTGATGCGGCCATTGGAACCCCTTGTGGGCTATCTCACTTTACCTATCAGAACAGGTTGGCTACGCGCATGAACCCTTGGATTGCTGGAACTGCCGAAACCGATTTGGATGACTATGCTAAGATCCTCATGATTCATCTATCCAACGGCTCGTGTGGGTCGACACGCATTCTCTCGGATTCTTCTGTTCTTGAGATGCAAAAAGATAACATTGGATCGGTGACAATCATACAATCACCTTTTAACAACTATGTCACTCACTATGGCCTTGGCTGGTGGATTGACACCATGTATGGTTACGAGGTTTCGGAGGTCGTTGACCCCGGAATGTACGGAAGCATTGTTTGGATCGATAAGCGCCACAACTACGCAGGATTCTTGATGACCGAGGGTGGCTTTGCCAAAAGTCTGTATATCTGGGATCAAATTCGCCCCCTCATCGCTCGCGATATCCCCTACTAACCTCCGCACAAGAATTCGCGTCCCTCTTTTCAAGAAAGTAATCCTTGTCTTTCTGGAGAACTGTAGTGTTGGAGAGATGGCCGAGCGGTTGAAGGCGGCGGTCTTGAAAACCGCTATGGGTGCAAGCTCATCGGGGGTTCGAATCCCTCTCTCTCCGCCACCACATCCGTGTGGTGGACGATGTGAATGCCAAGCCAAAGCAAAAGTATCCGAAACATCGTGTTTCGGGGCCCCATGAAGGCTCCCCACAACATCCGTGTCAGATGGAAAAGAGTAATATCCGAACATCCGTGTTCGGGACACCAAAGCTTCCCTAACTCGGTGTGGGCGGACACCTGTGGATTCGAAAGGAAATTTCCGCATCCAGTGTAGGAACCTCCCTCAACGGTATCTCCAAGTTTTCGCGGAGTTGGTGGAAACAACTCTCTCAGGTCCCTCAACATCCAACGTGTCTTTGGAAACACTTTGAGTAACGCCACCGGCGGACGTTTCCACAGCAATCAAGCACAGTCTGTCCTCGTGAGGCCTTTGATTCAGATGGATAATTTGGTGCATGGCTGGAAGAGCCCCTTCGTTTAGGATGTAAATCCTGGGGAAAGAGAATCTCTTCAAATTGGGTTTGTATCTCTCGTTTCCTTTTGGAAGTGCAAAGCCCCGCTCATCGATTAGTTTTTGCTCAATCTCCTGGACACTTAAATTTTCTAGTTCCGAGATATGCCCGATTGTTTCTACAAATTTAGAATTTCGCTCTACCATCAAAGCGAGCAATTGCTTGTTCACTTCCCCGCTGATTTGCAATCCCGTGGGTTCCTCCCCTTGGGGGCCATCCGAAAAACATTCATATTCTCCTACGACTCCATCCAACAACGCGAATACGATCTTTTGGGCAACCCACTGGATTGGGTGGTCCATGGATATTACACAGGAAGTAACCTGCATATTACTTCTGCCAACGGTTATGTCGTAAGCATTGACTATTTGCTTCAATTTCTCCCTGCGTTCGTTATCTGCTATAAGTGCGTAGCGTAACGGTGGCTTATTCAAAGGTTCCTGGGGTGAGGTTTCGACCTTGTCGAATTGTCTTCTGTCCACCTCAGCCTCAATCGCAGTTCGAGATTTCTGACCAAAAGTGCGTAGGGGATCGGCAACCACACGGAGCGGACCTATCTGTTGACGCAGTCTGCCCAGAATGTTGCCGTCAAATTCAGAACCAATTCCGATGTAGCCGCCCGGCTTACGGATAAGGATTGGAGCTAGAACTGCTTTTTGAACTTCAGTTACACTCATGTACTGTGCTCCTTTATAGTTGTGAAAATCCTGAACTTTAGGTACCGATAATACCATGTCCGCTTTTGCCATAACAAGGGGAGGGCAGTTAACAGTTTGTTGCCGAATTGTTAACTGTCAGGCACCAGAAATACCAACTTGATCTAATACCAAACGCGCAAAAGGAAATGCGCTTGTAAAGGCTGGAGAAACCGCGTTTAAGATGTGGGTTGATTTTTCTCCCTGTTCGACGAGAAAGTCCATCACCAAGAGTTTCTTTTTCCAGTCCAAGAGCTGTGCACGAATCCCGACCTTGTGACTGGGCAAAAGATGTTGGAGCTTGAGCGCAGGGGTAAGTTTTCGAGCCGCGTCATAAAAATAAGGTTTCAACATCCGGAATCCTTCGCGGTGAACAAACATTCGAAAACCTTGGTGATTCTTGAGATACAAAGTGAAGAGTTCTCCCATGATCTTGACACTCTCAATCACATTTAACCCGGAAAGGCCGTGGTAATTTTCTCTTCCAAAAGCAGGGACCACCGTTGGCCCAAGGTAAATTTCCCCACTCATTTTTTTCGAATAGTGAATGCCCAAGAAAGGAACGCGTGGATCAGGTGCTGCGTAAATCAGCCCATTCACTTTTAATCCGGCAGAAGGATTGACCTCGTAATAGATGCCTTTAAAAGGGAGCATCGTGTAATCTTTTCCCACATCGAAAGCATGGGCCACTCGGTCTGCATGAAGCCCTGCCGCATTAAACAAATGTCCATAAGAAAAAGTCTTCCCCGCTACCCTAACCGATTGCCCATTCTCACTTACCCCTTCGAAGGGATGGTTCCGCAAAATTTGCACCCCTTGCTTTTCAAGTGATTGGCTGAGGTACTTCACCACTTGAATCGGCTCTACGATCGACACCTCAGGAAGATAAAGGGCTTTGCCGCTAATAGAGTAAGCTTCTGGCTCAACTTTCTTTAGAGATTGATTATCGAGGATCTCAATCGCAATCCCATGCTTCTTTCCACGATCATAGAGAACTTCAATTCGTTCCTCGTCTCCTTTTTGGGTGGGAAGAATGACCTTACCTGCCTTGGTGATCGGAAGGTGATTTTCTTGGCAGTATGCGGCCCATTCCTTGGCTCCACTTGAGCAAACCTTGACTTTGACCGAGTCTTCACCATAGAAAATTCCCGAGTGCAAAACGCCACTGTTCCTCCCGCTTGCGTGTTGCCCTACGTCCCCCTCTTTTTCCACAACCGCGATTTTTGCTTTTGGACAGCGGGCTTTCAGTTCTTTTGCAAGGGCAAGGCCAATAATCCCCGCTCCAACAATCAGGTAATCTGTTGATTCTGACATCTTCCGTTCACCTTGGCCCAAAAAAAGAAACCCAGTCGAATTGCCGGGTTTCTGAATTTTCGAAAAAATTATTACGAAGCGAGCGCAGTACCCCGTGCCTTGGCACGGGGATACAAGCGAGCAAGTAACACAGCGCCTTCGTCACGAGTTCTTGCGCCATGAAAGTAAGGCGCTTTATTCCTGGGCTTTCTCGACGTTTGAGGCTTGATCTCCCTTGGGTCCTTTCGTTACTTCAAACGTAACGGCTTGACCTTCATGAAGAGACTTGTACCCTTCTCCAACGATGGCGCTGTGATGCACGAAAACATCCTTACCATCTTCTAGAGCGATGAATCCATAGCCCTTCTGATCATTGAACCACTTCACGGTCCCCTTTTTGCGGTTACCTTCCATCAAACTCACCTGCCTTTTCGACCAGCTTTGAAAATGAAAAAACATGATGAATGCGATTTCTGGCTTTGGGGAAGCTTAAACGACGCGGTTCACTCAGTATTTCTTTCATATTCAGGTCTTCCGCCTTAGGTTATCATATCCAATTGGCCTTGTCAAGCGTTTCGTCAAGAATTTGTCGACGTCACAAATCGAGTTCTCAAGGGCTCAAAACTTGGAAAACATTTAATGATTCGCCGGATTTCTTCTCGAAGTTGTTCTTCCTTATTCTTCTCATCGGTTAGGCGATAGAGCCGAAGCAATACCTCCCATACTTCAACATAGAAGGGGCGAATTCGTAATGTTCTTTCATACGCTTCGATGGCTTTTTGGGGCTGGTTCATCTGGACAAGAGTATCGCCAACTTTCCGATAAAGCGCCCATTCCCAAACTTCGTAGGAAAGAGCCTTCTCATAGCTTTCCCTTGCTCGATCCAATTTGAGCAACGTGACCAGTGCGTCGCCAAGGCCTTCCCACAATTTCGCCAAGAAAAGTTTGGAGAAATCCTTTTCTCCCAGAGCGAAACGTTTGTCCTTTTCCATTCGCCACTCATTTTGATACACTGGATGCACCAACGTCGCCAAGACGTCACATTGAGCCCCTTGCTCCACCTGAGACAACCCTGTCTCGAAGGACGCTCGGGCTTCATCCCCTCGTCCAAGCTTTAGATAAGCCTGACCCAAATTAAGATAAGCCGTAACAAAATGCGGATCCAAATCAAGGGTTTTTCGAAACCATTGTACGCATTGCTCGAGGTGTTGAACACGAATCGACGCTTCAGCCAAATCGCTCAGTTCAAGAAACCAAAGCCCCCCAGCAAAGTAATAGGACGCCTCGGCCTTATTAAACAAAGGGAACGCATCTCGGATGTAAGTAAACCGAGTCGAACGCTCGGTGCTGTTGAACGCATGAAAAACTCGAGATATCGCTTTCTTGTCTACACTCCACGAAGCCGCTTCTGGCTGCCTGGCTCGAATATCTTTCCCAATCTCTCCCACCTTCTTGACCAGTCGCTGCATGGGGGTGTCTTTGATCGTTTGAATAAACTGAAATCCATTTTGGACAATCGCTTCTCGCTCTTTATCACAATTCAAATAATGTTCAATAAGGTTCTCAAAATTGTCTTCATTGTAATACACGCAATGAACTTTGTCCTCGAGGTAGCGCTTGCATTCGATATTGGCATCCTCGATGAATAGCAAAGAGCCATAGGCAAGGGCTTCGAAGCATCGAACATTCATCTCTCCTCGAATCGTGTGGTTAAACGTAATCTTCGATGAACGAATCACTTGCACGCAATCTGCACCGAAGACACCCGCGAATATTTTGACATTATATTTGTCCCCAAGCAACGTGAGCCGCTTTAAGTAGCGTGCACGCTCTTCGTACACCACATCGTTCAGGTTTCCGATCATGCTGACGTCATACGCCTTCGGAATTTCGTTCAAAGACGCCCCCCCGGGATTAAACGCAAAAAGTGACACTTCGTTCACTTGTTCAAACCCGAGCTTTTTAAGTGACAGCACTCCAGGATAATCAACAAGGAGGTAAGAAAAAAAAGGAGCCACTCGGGCAATCGCTTCCAAGTTGATACTCCAGTCTGAAATCACGGCAATGGTTGGAAAAGGAGAATTTTCGATCCCGGCGGGAATGCAGTTGTTCTCAAGAAAAAAATAAAGCAAATAGTCGATAGAAACCCCTTGAGGAATTCTGTTTAGAATGTCTTGATAGGTCTCCGTCGATAACGTGTACGCAAGAGCCCCGCCGTTCCCGAACAAAAGCGCGTTCTCATTAGCGAACCAATTCTGAATCTCTGGCTGTTTCTCAAGGTTGAATGGGCCGGCTAGAAACACTTGCTTATGGTTGTCTTGCCGTGTTAAGCGATTCGCGAAATGACCGGGACGGTTTCCCAGGGCGTTGTGATTGTCCCAGGTTCATCTTCTTCAAGCATTCTTAAAAGAGGGGTCCAATCGTCAAGATTGGCCAATGACATGCGGAGCCACGCGGCAAGGCGCTCCAGATCGAGAACCTCGGCTTCTTGTTCTGAACCGGGTATGCGAAAGTTCTGATTCTCGCCGGATCGCACTCTTTGCTTAAAGAATTTAAAAACAGCTAACATCTTTGACGCGCTGCCAAATCCCCATGCCCAAGAAGGGTTAGGACAAATTCGAGAACCAATCTTTGCGAACAGCCGTGCTTCGTTTTGAGCGATGGTCAAATCTCTTCTTCTTGGAACATTCGAGCGAATCGATCGATTGAGGAACCGGAGTTGCTTTTCCCAAGAAAGAAGGGAGAGTGTTTGTCGTTCGGAGGACTCATTTTTTCTTGGAGTGATGAAACCGCCCGACGATCCCCCCTCCGAATCGCTGAGCAAGCCTTCTGCTTCTCCAAGCATGTTTGGGGTGCTATCGAGGGAAACGTGGTCCTTGATCGTTTCCCCTTCACGAGCAGATAGAGCAACGGACGGTCGGGGAGTAGTCGATTCTCCCCTCAGACTCGGGGAATATTTGCTTGTAACACTGGAGTTCAGGTTTACAGGCATCTTTTCGCTCGTCATTTCTATCGAACGAAAACCAACTCCTCTTAAGACGACCTTTATTCATTCCAAAACTTTTGTTTTACTCATTCCAGTTGACAAGACCAGATACTTTATGATAATCTCGTACCAGTAAATCTAATGATGATTGGAGCATGAATAATACTCGATGAAAACTAGCGCTATTACCGTTCGCCATGTCCGTTTACCGATCGGAGCCGGAGTTTCTTCCCAAGAAAGGTCTCATTCAAAGGATCCTGTCGGTCCTGTACAACCTGAGCCACCCTCGAGTCCGAAAAAGCCCGAGCATGTCTGGGAACTCCAACTTACGGCACCTCTTCAAGTGAGAATCACTCATACTCTCAGGATTGGTCGGGTCGACAAGCTTGTGGAACACACAGAAGATAGTCTCCAAGCTCTAGCCCTTAAAAGGAATTTCTCGTTTGAATCAGCTGAATTGGAGATCTTAAGTGCGCGGCTCGCCAAACATGGGCTTTCACTTAAACCCTCTTTAGACTGAACCTGCTGGGTTATGCTTTT
Source organism: Candidatus Melainabacteria bacterium (assembly GCA_013286945.1). Taxonomy (GTDB): domain Bacteria; phylum Vulcanimicrobiota; class JABDET01; order JABDET01; family JABDET01; genus JABDET01. Next base: position 13,344 of record JABDET010000021.1, on the reverse strand, counting down.
ATCTCTGTATGCTGTCGCATACCCTCTACCGAGACGCTGTACAAGCTGTCGTGGCATTCTGTAGTCTCTTCTTGGTACCACCGAACAAAGACAGGATTTTAGTGCCTGATGTTAAACAAAGAGAACCTAGGTCATGGGCCTTTAGCTCAGCTGTGGTTAGAGCGCACCCCTGATAAGGGTGAGGTCTGTGGTTCGACTCCACAAAGGCCCACCAAAATTTTCACTCGACGTACGGGACGGTGGTGTAGCCTGGTTTAACACACGTGACTGTCACTCACGAGATCACGGGTTCAAATCCCGTCCGTCCCGCCAGCGCCACATCCATGTGGCGGACGATGTGAATGCTAATATATCTAATAAGGAACCCAGCAGTTTATCACATCCGTGTGACCGCTGGATGAATTCATCCTGAATTCATATCCGAAACATCGTGTTTCGGGGCCCCATTAAGAGGCTACCCACAGTCCCGCGGTTTATCCCATCCTGTGACCGCGGGATGAATTCGTCCTGAATTCACATCCGTGGGGGTTGGAAAAGAGTAATATCGGAATATCCGTATTCCGGGCACATCTGCTCGAAGTTTGGGGACATTACCCACCATCGTGACCTTTTGCGATCTAACGCATGAAATACCTATCAATACTACCTGTTTGGAAATGGGACCTGGTCCCATAATCCACTTTTAAGGGGTAAAAGATACACGTCCCCTTTTTCGTTTTGCCTTTTTCGATTAATCCCTGACTTGGACGTTCATCAAGGCAGCGAGTAACTTTTCGTATTCCTCAAGATAACGGGGAAATGCAAAATGCTTTTCAATGCGTAAGCGTGCGGCCTCCCCCATCTTCGCACATCGATCCCGATCGCGAAATAGCTCAAGCATCTTCTCCGAAATGTCCTCGGGTGATAATGGATTAACGAGATATCCGGTGACCTGGTCCACCACAACTTCTGATGGACCGCCGTGGTTGCTCATGATGGCAGGTTTCGCTGCAATCCCCGCTTCACAGCTAATCAATCCAAAAGGCTCGTCCAGCGGCACAAAAAGCACCACGTCACATTGGTGATAAAGTTGGATCAAGTCCGCACGTGGAATGCGTCCAACAAAGGTAACCCGTTCTTTTAGCTTGAGCCGTCGTGTAAGGGCAAGAGCTGTTTCTTTTCCAGGCCCATCTCCCACGAGAATCAGTTTGACCCCCTTCGTTTCTTTGAGCTTCTCGGTCAGAAGATGAAACGCTTGCAAGATCGTTTTGTAGTTCTTAATGGGTTCAAAGCCTGCAGGGGCTAGATAGGTAAACTCTGACGAAGTCTGCTTATCACCGAATGCCATGTCGCCAACTCCGAGAGGAATAATCCTTGATTGAGATTTGTAAATCTTCTCCACCCAATCGGCCGTTTGTTGGCTAATCGAAACAATCTGGCGAAACGCCTTAACGGCTGCCTGATCCGCATTCACCTCGGATTGCTGTTTTTTTCTTTTGGACGCCAAGGTCCAAGGAAAGTAAAATTTTGGGTCGACCGGCGATTTCAAGAAATGGGATGAAAGCGTTTCTTCATAAAGATGCCGAGGAGGCTCATTGCAATTCCATACGAGTGGAATCTTCTCTCTCGTGATACTCTGAGCGCCCGCTAACCAAAGGGTCGATGGATAGTTGCCTGCGATTGCAACATCAAACTTTCTCATCTGGTCACCGAGCCATTGCAAGAAAAACGGGTTCATCTCTGTTACTTCGGAAGTTTTCCCTCGCCAAACCTGAACATCCACTTGATGCCTTTGGAGTTCCTCAGCACTTCCGTCGTCATCTCTTGCTACGCAAAGTCTGACGTGGCGCCGGCCTTCCGCCAAACCCTTCAAGAGCCATTGAAGCGCAAGTTGAGCTCCCCCTTTTTCAGACAAAAAAGGATGAACAAAGCATAGACGCATATTAAACAAACACTAACTGATCTTCTGAACTGCAGGGGGTTGTTCCGGAACTCTCTGTCGCCAATAATCGAGGATATTGCTTAAGGTTTGTTCAAAAGGAATTTCGGGTTTCCAGCCGGTTCTTTTTCGAAACTTGCTCGAATCACCAATGAGGACAGGCACATCGGAAGGGCGCATTCGGGAAGGATCTTCTTCCACTTTGATCTCCACGCGAGTCAGTTTCTTGAGCATTTCAACAATCTCAGAAATCGCATATCCCTTTCCTGTAGCGATGTTGTAAACCTCTCCGGGCTCCCCTTTTGTAACGGCCAACCAATACGCACGCACCATATCACGCACGTCCGTGTAATCTCGCAGTGCCGTAAGATTGCCAACTTTCAAAATCGGAGGCCGGAGACCTTTTTCAATCTCGGCAATCTGTCTTGAGAAGTTTGACTCCACAAAAACATGACCCCGCCGTGGACCTGAATGATTGAAGGCTCTGGTGCGGATCACCGAAAGCTTGTAGCTATGAAAATACTGAAAAGCAAGAAGATCTTGAGTTACTTTGCTAACAGCGTAAGGGCTTAATGGACGAAGCGGATTGTTTTCTGTGATGGGAAGCTCGTCTGATTTCACGAGCCCATATTCTTCGCTTGAACCTGCAATTTGAATAACAGGATTCATTCCCAAAGCACGAACCGCTTCAAAAATGTTGAGTTGACTTAAAATGTTGGTGCTGAGCGTATCCGCTGGGGCATGAAAGCTTGTTACGACAAACGATTGAGCCGCCAGATGAAAAATGTATTGTGGGTGCGACTGCTCAAGAGCAGCCTTCGCACTCGAATAATCTTTGAGGTCGCATTCAATGAGTTTGATCTTGCCATTTAAGTATTCGAGGTTTTCAGTTCGGCTACGCCACCGAATGGTCCCGTAAATGCGGCAATCCGGAACCTCGCTTAGAAGATATTCTGCAAGATAGCTCCCAACAAACCCGGTAATCCCTGTAATCAAAATGTCCATGGATTATTCCTCTTTCATGTTATTCGGCAGAATAAGTGGTATTCTTTACTACGCCTCTCGCCGAGGTTCCTCTTCTCCTGCCACTTTCGTCCCCTTTTCCCCACTCCCAAACAAGCCACTTAGCCAGACTCCCGGGGAATTGCGGCGCTTTGCCACACGAACCTTTGAATCAAGGTAGCTCATTCCTTCAAGAATATTGGAAAACCCTTCCCTATCCCCAAAAGCCTTCTTCCAGTTTCGATCCTCCAGAACCGTGACTTGGGCTAGTTCTTGTTTAACCCTTTTCATGTCATGCTGTTCCAGATAATCAAAAAGAATTGTTTTTTCATTATCAATGCTGATTCCGTTAGCAGACAATCGAAGAAGATCCCGATAACATTCCTTAAAGTAAGTAGGCCAATCCACCTCGATCTTTTCACCCATGGACTGGCTGGTTCGGAGAAGGGCTTCTGAAATGATATTTCGTGTCACATAGAGTGGAAGCGGAACATGACTGAAAATGTTCTCTCCTTCAAATTCAGCAATAAATCGTTGAAAGGCTTCCCCTCGATCTTGATTGCTTGATTCTCCGATACTTTCCTTTGCGGTCCCCATGATGGTGTAAGGGCGATCGATGAAAGTAAACCCTTCCGTGAGAAAGAGCGTGGCTGCCGCTGCAGAGTAATCAGGAGCAGGCGGGTCAAAAAACACGCCACTTCTTTTTCTTGCCCTGTCGATCACCGAGCGATGGCAGAACCCCTTATAGATGGACGGAGACGAAGCGATAAACGAGCTACTCTTGTAAAGCCGCTTAAGTTCCTCCCTGCTGCTTAGCCGCCTTGTTCCTCCTTTAAAAGGAAGGTAGTGCAAACTATTTTTCTCCTCGGTCTTCGGCCAACTCGGAAAATAATATCGGGCATAGGGCCATGAAATAAAGTCTGATTTGAAATCTGCAATCTTGGGGTAGAGCTCTTTTAGGAGTGCAGGACTTAAGACACTATCGTCCGATAGAATGCTGATCCATTCGCCTTGGGCTGCGTTGAGCGCGAATTCCCAACTCTTTGGCATCGACAAGGCTTTCCCGGTGTTGACGTAGCGAATACGGGAATCCTGAAACCGGCCAACAACCGACCGTGTCTCATCACTTGAAGCGTTATCGCTCACCACAATCTCTAATGAAGAACAGGCTTGCTCCACAACACTCTTTAAAGCATGTTGAAGCAGATGACCTCGATTCCGGGTTGGGATAAGAATGGAAAACGTTGGATTTGCCAAAACCAGCACCTCGAAGGAAAATCAGCGTTCTATTACCGCAGTCGCGAGTACCCCGCAACTTGATGCTGGGGTGAAGCGACCAGTTGCGGGTGACGAGCGACCAGGTAAAAACCGCCTCACGACAGTGAGGAGATTTATTCTCTATCAAGGAATTTCTCCCTGTGTAGGGAAAAGAAGGACGATTATGATAGGTCTTTCGCGACTTCGGAAATGAAGGGCTTACTTTTAAGTGGCGGCAAAGGAAGCCGCTTAAGGCCCCTCACGTACACGCGCGCAAAACAACTCATCCCGATTGCCAACAAGCCCATTATTTTTTATGCCTTGGAATCCTTATCAAGCGCTGGGATCACCGACATTGGTGTCGTGGTAGGCGAAACCAAAGACGAAATCATGGAAGCCCTCGGAGATGGTTCTAAGTTTGGAGTTCGTCTGACTTACATCGATCAAAAATTTCCTCTTGGACTTGCGGATGCTGTTCTTGCTGCCGAGGGATTTATCGGCCATGACCGATTCGTGATGTTTCTTGGGGATAATTTCATTGAGCAACGACTTCATCAATTTGTTGGCCAGTATCAGTCAAGCTCGAGCAGCGCGCTTCTTCTCCTTGCCCGGGTGGAACAACCTGAACGTTTTGGAGTGGTTGAAATGAAAGAGGGCCACATTGTTCGCCTGATTGAAAAACCGAAACACCCACCAAGTAATTTGGCACTGGTCGGCATTTATTTTTTTGACCATCACATTTTTGATGCAGCAAAAAAAATCAAACCTTCGTTTCGAAACGAGCTTGAAATAACCGATGCCATACAAAAGTTGATTGACGATGGGCTGCCGATTGAACACGAAACCATCTCTGGATGGTGGAAAGACACCGGCACCTTGGTCGATCTCCTGGAAGCAAACCGAATGGCACTTGAATGGGTAAAGCCAGAGCAACTTGGCTCTGTGGAAGGAGATTCCACGCTTCAGGGGCGCGTTCATATCGGAAAAAATACAACCGTGAAGAACAGCACCATTCGAGGACCCGTGATCCTTGGAGAAGGCTGCAGGCTTGAAGGTGCCTTTGTCGGACCGTTTACCTCAATTGGAAATCGCGTGACCATTATCGAAAGCGAAATCGAACACAGCATTGTACTCGATGGTGCCAGCATTGAAGGGGTTGACCCTCGCATTCAAGACAGCCTCTTGGGGTGTGAAGCCAAAGTGTCGCGAGGTCATCTCTTGCCTAAGGCGTTGAAATTCATGATTGGTGACAACAGCGAGGTTATCGTGAACTCATGAATGAAAAAGAGATCGGTCGTTTTTATTATGGCAAACGTGTCCTCATCACAGGTGGGCTTGGATTTCTTGGAAGTAATTTAGCCCATGCCTTAGTGGAACGAGGAAGCCACGTAACACTCTTGGATTCACTTCTGCCCCAGTTTGGAGGCAACCCGTTTAATGTGGCCACCATTAAGGATCGTGTGGCGATTGTGGTGGATGATATCCGCAATGAATCCATCTTAAAAACTTTGATCCCGGAACACCAGTTTATCTTTCACATTGCGGGACAAGCAAGTCATGTCGATTCGTTAGCCGATCCTCTCCTTGACATGGACATCAATTGCCGCGGGACACTGCTCATCCTGGAAGCCATCCGTCATGGATCTCCCAAGAGTCAATTCATCTATGCAGGAACACGGGGCCAATATGGCAAGCCCAACAAGACCCCTGTTTCAGAAAGCGACGCCATGAATCCAACGGACATTTACGGCATTCACAAAACCACAGGAGAAAATTATCTCTTCCTTTACTCCAAGCTTTATGGAATCCAAGGGATCAGTCTTCGTGTCAACAACACGTATGGCCCCAGACATCAAATGAAGCACGGCAATTACGGAATCTTAAATTGGTTTATCCGTTTGGCAATGGAAGGTAAACCTATCCCAGTTTTCGGCGACGGCAACCAATTGCGTGATTACAATTATGTTGACGACGTCACTGAAGCATTTCTCTTGGCTGGCATGAACACAAAGTCGGTGGCAGAACCGTTCAATTTAGGAAGTGGTCATCCGGTGACTTTCTTGGACTTGTGCAAGAGTGTAGTGAGAATTGTCGGTCAAGGAAAAATCGACCAGGTGCCGTGGCCTAAAGAGCGCGCTACAATCGAGACCGGGGACTACATTGCCAATTTTTCAAAATTGAGGGACACGACAGGTTGGGAACCCAAGATTACTTTGGATGACGGGCTCATGCGCACGGTTACATTTTTTGAAAAATACAGAGACCACTATTGGTCCCCATAGTTGCGCCCTACTCCCCATCTGCTGTTCTAGTTACCGGAGGCGCCGGGTTTATCGGCTCCAACTACGTCCGCCATCTTCTGAAAACTGCTAACCATCTTCCACTGATTGTCCTTGACCTCTTGACCTATGCGGGAAGGCGCGACAATCTGCAAGAGGCTTTTAACCAGCCTAACTTCGCTTTTGTTGAAGGGGACATTCGCGATCAACAACTTGTTCTTCGATTGATGCAAAATGTCGATACCGTGGTTCACTTTGCAGCGGAAAGTCACGTTGATCGATCCATCGCAAATGCTTCGGAATTCATCTCCACCAATGTTCTGGGAACGCACATTCTCCTTCAAGCTGCCCGCGAATGTCAGGTGAAACGCTTTCTCAACATCAGCACCGATGAAGTTTATGGGAGTATCGGGCAAGGTTTTGCCGATGAAGCGTATCCCCTTAATCCCTCCAGCCCGTACTCCGCAAGCAAAGCCTCTCAAGACATGATGGCTCACGCGCACTTGAAAACATTCAACACACCGGTCATTACCACACGAAGCTCAAACAACTTTGGTCCTTATCAGTACCCCGAAAAGCTTATCCCTCTTTTCATAACAAATGCCATCCGAGGAATTCCTCTTCCCCTTTATGGAGATGGGCTTCATGTTCGTGATTGGCTTTTTGTCGAAGACCACTGCAAAGCGATTGACCACGTGATCAAACATGGCACCGTGGGAGAGGTTTATAACATCGGGGGTGGAAACGAACGCACGAACCTCGACCTCACCTCGAAAATCCTCGAAAAACTTTCCTTGCCCAAGACCTTGATAAAACCGGTTCCGGATCGCCTTGGACACGATCGACGATACGCGCTTAATTGCGAGAAATTACACGCGCTTGGCTGGAGACCAAAACACACTTTTGAGGAAGCCATTGCCTCCACCATCGAGTGGTACCAAACACACTCCGTTTGGTGGCAAGGCTAGGTGCTCACCACCCTTTATCCACATACTCCAAAAGAACGGCTCCCCTTCTAGTTCATTTGGGCCACAGCCAATAATCTTGATCTATCTTTGGGCCAAAAGTGGAGATTGTGTGATTTTTATCATTGAATCGCTAAATTCCCTATGGTAAGATTATAGTAGAAAGCAAGACAACAGATAAGTTTAAAGAAGCGCCGGGAGGGAGTTATGCGCAGGGAGAGACAGCCACATGGGTTTTCGATCATCGAGGTGCTCATCGCACTCACCGTATTAACCGTAGGAGTACTTGGAGTTATTGGCACATTCCCGGCTATGCTCGATCTCAACGCGACCTCGTGGGGATCCGCCCAGGCAACCACCCTTGGATTGCAAAAACTGGAAGACATTGTTTCGGCGGGAACTTTTATTCCTACCGTCTCAACCCAAGACGCCCCAGCAACATTACCAAGCTGCACCCGAACCTGGATCGGGTCAGCCGACCCATCGGGCAACGCTAACATCCAATTTGTCACCGTCACCGTTCAATGGAAAGAAAAGGGAAGAAATCGTTCAGTCGCGGTGAGTACCTATTTGAGTCGATGAATGAATCTATCACAGGAGAATCCGAAATGAATAATTTCAGAAAACTACTGCTAGAAAGGAACGGATTTAGCCTCGTGGACATGATTGTCACCTTGGCTATTTTCGGGGTGCTCTCCCTTTCAATTCTCAGCACCCTCATCATCAGCAATGGCTATTGGCAGCAGGGAAATCAACAAACCACTTCACAGGGAAATTCGCGAGAAGCTTTCCAAGCTGTCTTAAATGAGCTCAAGCAGGCCTTACCTGATCCGGATCCCGGCGGAGCAAATCCGATTACCGGATACCTTTCAATTGCTCCAGCGGTAGCCCCAACGGGAGTCCTTATGCCGAATGCCAACACTGCTGTCAGTGCAACCCTGACCTTTAACGAACCCAACACAGCAAACTACACCCCCTTTGGGGTGGGATGGAGTCCCAACACCCCATCGAACTACAAAAAAATTCAGTACTCCGTGACAGGGACCAATACGCTTCAACGCACTGAAATCACTTACAACGCAAACGGGAGCCAGGCATCGACACGAACAGACACGGTCCTTTCTTCCAAGAACGGAACCCTTCAACTGCAATGCACTTTTCTTAGCTCAAATCTTTTCAACCTGAAGATCACGGCGACTGAAAATGGTAAGACTTACGTTCTTTCATCTGATGTTTACCTGGAGGAGAGATAAACATGCAGGAATCGAAGCGATTGCAAAAAGGAATGGCCCTTGTCTTTACTCTCTTCGTTCTGGTGATTGTGTCGGTCATTGGGCTTGGAATCGTTACAGTCTTGATGAGCGGGTCGAAAGGGTCCTTCGGTTACCTCAACAATACGAAGGCACTTTATTGCGCCCGCGCAGGCGTATCAAGAGCCATTGCTCAACTGGAAGCCAATCCTCTGTGGACAACAAAAACGGAAAACTTGGGAAATGGGAGTTACACAGTGACTGCCACCCCTGATCCGAATAACGGAACACGACCTTTGAAACAGTGGAGTATCAGCTCCCAGGGAAGTTCTGGGGGAGCCACGAGAACGTTAACTGTATTTCTTCAACAAGGATCATTTGCTGCCTACGCTTATTTTACAGACAAAGAGCAGGCACCTGGAGGGGGAACGATTTGGTTTATCGGTCAAGACCAGCTCACCGGGGATGTTCACACGAACGGCTATTTTAGCATGTTGCAGCATCCTCAGTTTTCGTCAAAGGTTACCAGTTCTCAAGGGGTAGTGGATGGACCGGTAGACGCATTCTATACTCAAGCGACAGCAACTTACAGCCAGGGACCAGGAGCAGGGCCCTACACCAATCCCGCTTACTTTTACCATGACAATTCAAGCTACGCAACCGATGGACCGGTAGCCTTGAGCAGTTCTCCAAGCTTTACGTTTGCTGGCGGCCAACCGAATGTTCCCATGCCCGCTAACCTTAACTCGATTTCTTCAAGTGCATCGCAAACGCTCACGGGTAACTGCACCATGGTCTTTCAAAACACAGCCCATGTCGTGGTAACAGGATGCGCTCCTGCAGGAACCTATTCGACAGCGGGGGCCACATTTTGGGTAACCGGCAGTGCCTACATTTCCGGAACGTTTTCTGGAAATGCCACCGTCGGCTCGGCACAGGATATCCACGTTACAAACAGTGTGGTTTACAACGACAAAACGAAGGATATTCTGGGACTTGCTGCAACTAACAATGTTTACGTCGACACAGCAAGTTCAGGGAACTTTGAAATCGATGCTTCCATCATGGCACTGAACACTTCCTTTTCTGTTGTTGGGTACAACGCGGGAGCTCCGAGAGGAACCTTGACCGTGTTCGGAGGAATCATCCAAACGGATCGGGGACCCGTAGGGCAAGGGACATTAAGCGGCGGGGTTCTTACCATGACCCATGGCTACGCCAAAAACTATGTTTACGACAATGTCTTAATGAACACTCCTCCCCCTAACTTTCCGACAACCGGCCTCATTGTTGTCAAGGAATGGCTTGACTCTAATGCTCTGGGACACTGAAAGGAGACGATCGTGAGAAAGCGGACCTATTTATTACTCTTCACCTTTGTTTTGTTGGCTGCAGCCATTTGGATTGCTTTGCGATTTCGAAATTCTGGCACAGGGGCCCCTTCCGTAACTGATTCAAAATCAAGCTCAACGTCTGAGACCAGTCCCCTGCCACCCCAAGAACCGACTCAAAACCAACAGAAACAAGCAAACACAGGAGAGACTAACCCCTCACAGTCCCAACACTCCGATGTTACAAGTCCAGTCCAAGAGCCTGCTCCTCCATCAGACCCTTCTTCCCATTCCGATGCTCCATCGCGAAATCCTAACACCATTGACCTCTGACATGGGCGGATCCAGATGAAAAATAAAGGCTTTACCCTCATTGAAATGATGTTGACGATTGCAATCATCCTTGTGTTGCTCGCTATTGGAGTGCCTCTCTACTTTGTGATGAAAGGCAATAATGGAGTCAACGTAGCAGAAAAAATTGTCCTCGCTGACATTAAGAGAGCAAGGAGCACTGCGGCTTCTCAAGGATCAGCAACGGTTAATCTAACTCTCGCGGTGAGTGGAGGAACGAGCGTAAAAATCACCGATGGTGGTGGAAATCTTGTTTGGCAAGAAACGCTTCCCTACCGCGCTACCGTCGCCACGGACTGGGGAAATGGCTTAGTTACTTTTCAACAGAACGGAGTGGCTAACATTGGCGGACCAGCCAACGGAATCGTTACCGTGAGTCAACAAAACGCTACGATTACGCGGCAAATCAAGATCGTAACCTTTACCGGAGGGATTCTCGAGCAATGATGAATTCATCGAGCTTTATTTCCCCTGTTTTCCATCGCAAGCGCAAGGGACAAGAAACCTTTTCTCACCTTCAGACTGTGGTATCGAGCCAACAAACCGGAAGACTGAGGAAAAAGAATGGTTCCGGATGCACGGCCCGGAGATTCCATCACGATATACTGGGAAAGCCTTGTCCCTTGATTGCATGGATTAGCCTTATACGCGGCTTCCTTAATGGTCCAAAGGCGAAGGAGCTCCATGGGTTGAGACCCATTTTTTACCTTCGATAGCCACTTTTGCTCCTCCCTTGACAAGAAAAAGCGAGCACTTTTCATGGGTGGTAAGCGATCCATCTCCAGATCAATCCCAATTCCCGCCAGCCTGTGATCGCGACTCCCTACCGCAATCGCACGGTCACCCACATGGGTCAATGAAAAATGAGGATGGGGAAAGGAAAGCAAACTTGTCTCTTCACCCATGCCGAAGGAAGACAAGAGCTTCTTAAGCGCATTTCTTCCGAGAAGCCATGAACGTTGGCGAGATGGAGCACGAAGTGCATGCAATGTTTCAAGTTCGGTTTTGGTGAGCGACATTCTTGAAACTGGCTTTTCTGCAACAGCGAGCACTACCCGTACTTCGAGTGCTCGTTCGAACTCACTTTCCCACAATTTTTTCAGCTTTATTTCCATCGTGGCAAGAAGCGTCCAGTCTTCTCCATATAGGTTTGATATTCGTTCCCAAATTCGGAAGAAAGAAATTGCTCTTCTTCTTTTCGAGCGGTAAAAACCAACATCAAAACACCGTACACAAAAGTAAGGAACGAAATCCAATGTGGTACCAACACAAAGACTCCAAACAAGAGCAGAAGGTGTGCGGTATACAAGGGATGGCGAACTTTCCGATACGCCCCCTCCACAACAAGGTGAGTGGGTCGATCGTGAGGCTGGTGACAAAGGGGAACTGATTTTCGATGCCCGCCAATCGCATACGAAACAAGAATGAAAGAAGAAACACTCAGGAGCACCGCCCCCCCTTCTAACCCATGGCTGAGGAGCGCGTCAAGAGCAAACGCAGGATGGACTATGCCCAAGGATGCGCACGCCAAAAAACCAACGTCAATCATGAAAGGCAACAAAGACAAGAAACGCGGGAATGTCCACTTCCCGCCTCGTTCAAAAAACAGTCTCGATAAGAGAAAAAGAAAAAGAAAATTTAGAAAATACAGAAAATAAAGTTCGGGGGGAATCATGTGGAAGTTCGAAGGGCCTTTCGAATCGCATCAAAGTAACGGGCTGTGGTCAGTGATTTCGCGCAAAACTGAGACCAAGCAGACAGAGGCTTCCCGTTTTGTGGAATGAATTGTTTGCATAACCTCATAAAGAAACGATTGGATAAGGCCTTGTCAAGAAACATCCGAAGGGGATAAATCCCTGTGGAAAGGCGTGCCCGCCAACCGCGATTTTTCTGAATGAACACAACGGCCGTTCTCCCTTTCGCTTCCGCCTGAACTAACATCGAAGAAAGGTCAGCTCCGGTGGCCGCTTTCTTGTAATGGAAGCCGATGGCCGTCGGGTGTACCACCGATTTAAGCCCAAGGGCCTTCAATCGAAGTCCAAGCTCAAGATCTTCCCATCCATATTCCTTGAAATCCTCATCAAACAAGCCAACTTGTTCCAAGTATTTCTTCTCGACGGAAACATTGCTCGTCCAAAAAAAAGCCTTCGAATAATCCCGAATGGTCCATCGGGGTTTGGATGGTCGCTTCATGATTGGAACATGATTGACCCACCCCTTGACCACACATCCAGAATGGGTCTCGTGAAACCTGACATGCTCCTCAACCAATCTGGGATCAGCTAAAACGTCATCATCAATGAAAAGGATGATGGCTCCTCGTGCCTTGAGGATTCCCTTGTTTCGCCCAGCTGCCAGACCTTCTTTGGCTTGCTTAATGAAAACCAAATCCACTGGAGAACGAACCTCTTCCACCATCGCATCAGTCCCATCCGTGGATCCATCATCGACAATGATGATTTCAAACTTATCCTTCGGGTAGGTTTGATCCGAAAGCGAATAAATCACTTCTCGTAAGAGATTCTTTCGATTATGACTGCAGATCTGCACAGACAGCATTTTATCTGAGCCTACGTTCTCGATCTGAACGTGATTAGTGGTCATGCACTGTCCCCAACGTTTTCGTGACTTCACCCAATTGTTTCACACCTTCAATGATTCTTAGCAAAAGTTGTGGATCATCCTTCCGTAAAACAAGGGAGGGAACTTGCCACGGACGCCACCGTTTGGCGTGGTAAGCGTAATGGGCTGTTTCCAGGACGGCAACCACCGGAACTCCTTGTGCTGAAGCCAGGTGAAGCGAGCCTGTGTTCGTGCTGACGAAAACTGTCGCTTCTCTCACTAAAGCTCCCCATTCTGCAAACGAAAGATTCCCAAATTGTTTGACTGCACTTGGGAGA
>JABDET010000021.1:0-81 GCA_013286945.1 Candidatus Melainabacteria bacterium | reverse complement strand
ACAAAAACTTCACTCTCCCGAAGAAGCTGTGAAAGAAGTTCTCGAATGAAGTGAGGCGATAACCCCATTTGCCAAGCCGGT
>JABDET010000020.1 GCA_013286945.1 Candidatus Melainabacteria bacterium | reverse complement strand
AAGGTCCCCCGCGATTTGTTTGGCGGCTTGCCGAGTACGCCTCTTTGCATTTTTCCATTCCTGTCCTCCCAGTTTTGAAAGTGGAGGAATCTTTCCCTCAGGTCCCACGTAGCGTTCTACCTGCACCATTTCCTCGAGAGGAACATACAGCTTGTCACTTCCTGCAAACGAAAGAGCCAAGTAATCTTCAATCCGCCCCTCCACATCGATGGGGACCAGTCCCTGGAAAGAAGCAACCCCGTGACTCGTGTGAACCACGATGTCTCCTTCTTGAAGTTCTTCAACGGCAACTGGGCGTGACGCCGCATGTCTTCTCGAGGGAGAGGAGATCACCACACGCCCGAAGAGCTCATGATCCGTATAAATTTGCAAGTGCTGACTTGGCAAGGAGAACCCTTGGCTGAGGGGGAGTGGCAAGACATCAATTTTTTCCAGATGATTTTCCTGAAGCACTTCTCGGATGCGTGAAGCTTGACGCGTATAAATCGAAATCTGTTGGCCACGATTCAATTCTTTCTCTGCTTCACTCAAGAAATCGCGGAATCGATGATTGAAGTCAAGAACGGGTTGGAATGGCCATCGCAATCCTGATTCGCTTGCAACACTTTGGAGTTTTAGCGCAGGTTGATTTTCTATCCATGAAAAAAAGCGATGGACTTGTTCCGGAAGAAAAGTGTGTGGAAACTCCTCCTCGAGTCGCCGAACTTCTTCCTTCCAAAACAGAGGAGATTCCTGGATCACTAACGTTTCCTTTGAAAGGTAGTCAAGAAGAAGGGCTTCCTTAGCCTCCTCCAATTCTGGGGGGAACAACTTAAGGGACAGAATTTTTTCCGTTGAGCGCTGAGAGCCAGGATTGAATTTGCGAATGGTGTCGACTTCATCTCCGTACCATTCGATGCGATAAGGTTCTTCATGAGAGGGGGCGAATAAGTCGACGATTCCGCCCCGTACGGCAAATTCATTCTTGGATGTTACCGGATCGGTGCGTTGGAAGTGCCAAGACTCTAGCGTGGCTGCAAGCTCACTTAAGGGGAGGCGTATCCCGGGCTTTAACTCAAGATGAAGTTTTTCTAAGCTTTCAGGAGAGCGCGTTGGCGTGAGCACCGAGAAAACCGTGGAAAAAATAAAAAGGTTTTTGTCTCGAAGGAGCTCTTCCAAAATCCAAAGTCTTTCCCCTTCGGAGAGTGAGTCTTGGGTAGGAAGAAGTTCGCGGGCTGGAAAAAATCGAGTTTCTTTGATGAAAAGGGATGCATCCCCAAAGATTCCTCTTGCTTTTTCTTCGGAGCTGCTCAGAAAAAGGATTGGTTTTTTAAGTTCTTGATAGAGCAAAGCGAGGAGAGGACCAAGCCCCCCTCCACCTTCGCGATGGAGTTCTGCCTTGGCTTCGGGGTGCGAGAGCAAGGTTAGGATCTGGTCAACTGAAGGGTCTTTACGAAAGAGGTCAAGCATGGGTTTTCCCTGGTTCATCGACTCTTTACTTGGTATTTATGTCCTTGTTGCGTAAAGCGAGACCAATCATCGAATCGCAAACGAGCAAAGTCTCGGCGTTCATTTTGGATCCGTGCTATCATGATTTGGCGCATGTAGATCATTCCGGAAGCCAGGCCAAACAAGAAGAAAAAAAGGCCAATAAAAATGAGCTTGCAATCTTTAGAAAACATGAGCTATTTTCGACAATCGACAATCGAAAATTTGAGATCCTCTCTAGTCATAGTTAATCTTGAGCAAGGTTCTGCCAACTTTAAAGATTTGTCCATTGGAAAGGAGGACCGGTTTTCTCACCGGTTCTTCATCAACAAAGGTGCCGTTCGTTGATCCTAGATCTTCCAGAATGTAACCTTCACTCCAGAGTCGGAGCATCGCGTGTTTTTTGGAAACAAAGCGATCAACCGGGATTGAAATATCACAACCCTTATCTCTTCCGATGGAAGCGGTTTTTGAAATGAACAGTTCAATCCCATCCATTTCGCCTCCAATGATTTCGATGTGTGCTTTCACTCATGACCTCCCAAGGTAAAGGTAACCGTATCGCCAACAAGGTCAGCAATAATCGTGCTCCCCTCCGGGAACTTTCCTTCAAGGAGCGCATCGGCCAGGGGCTTCGACAGCAATTGTTGCACCATGCGTCTAAGAGGTCTTGCTCCAAAGGCTGGTTCATAACCTTTTTGGATGAGAAGTTCGATCAAGGCATCGCTCGGTAAAAGCGTGAGTCTTTGATCCGCGAGTCTTTCTTGCAACTCGCGAAGTTGCAATTTGGCAATTGTCTGCAAACTGGTTTGTGTGAGTGGGTTAAATAAGATAATTTCATCAATTCGATTGAGAAATTCTGGGCGAAAAAAAGCTTTGAGTTCAGCGAGAACAAGATCGTTTACCTTGGCTTTGTCTTCTCCCTTTTCGAGGGCCTGCAGGATTTTTTGTGAGCCAAGGTTGCTGGTCATGATAATCAACGCGTTGGTGAAGTTAACGGTTCTCCCCTTGGAGTCCGTGAGTCTCCCTTCATCAAAAATCTGGAGAAAAAGATCAAAAACTTCAGGATGTGCTTTTTCAATTTCATCCAAGAGAAGCAACGAATAAGGTTTCGCGTGGATGGCTTTGGTGAGTTGGCCTTCTTCGTCATGCCCAATGTACCCCGGTGGCGATCCAATGAGTTTAGCCACCGTGTGTTGTTCCTTGTATTCGGACATATCCAGACGAATCATGGCATCCACAGTTCCATAATAAAGATCAGCTAGGGCTTTAGCCAATTCTGTTTTTCCAACACCGGTAGGGCCAAGGAAAAGGAAGACTCCTACGGGTCGCTTCGGGTTTCCAAGGCCGGCACTGGCTACGCGAATCGTTTGCGCAAGTTTTCCGATCGCCTCGTCTTGTCCAACAACGCGACCTTTCAATCGCTCTTCAAGCTGCAACAGGCGTTCTTTCTCGCTTGAGGTGAGTTTTTGCACTGGAATGCCGGTCCACATCGAGGTGACCTCAGCAATGTCGTCGCCGGTCACACGAGGCAAAAGCCCTGCTCCTGTTTTGGTTTTAACCCGTGAAGCCGCTTCATCTAAGAGATCGAGGGCCTTATCCGGGAGGTGACGGTCTGGAAGATATCGGAGCGAAAGTTTGATAGCGGTGTGGATGGCTTCTTCGTCAAAGGTAACCCCGTGATGTTTTTCATAACGCGCCTTCAGGCCCTCCAAGATTTTTGAGGTGTCTTCTTCGGACGGCTCTTTCACGAGCACAGGCTGGAGGCGGCGTTCAAGGGCTTGATCGTGCGAAAGGTACTTTTGATATTCGTCGGTGGTGGTGGCGCCGATGACTCGGATCGATCCATCCGCTAACGAAGGCTTCAGCAGATTGGCAATGTCGAGCCCTCCCTTTAAATTGCCTGCACCGATGATTCCGTGAATTTCATCGATAAAAACAATGAGATTGGGATCTTCGCTGAGCTCGCGGATCAGTTTTTGAACACGTTCTTCCAGTTCTCCGCGGTGAGGGGTGCCAGCCACAAGATTTCCGAGAGGGAGTTCGATCAAGCGTTTTCCCACCAGTGCTTGGGGGACATTTTGTTTAGCGAGTCTTTGCGCTAAGGCGTACACAACCGCAGTTTTCCCGACTCCGGGTTCACCAACCAACACCGGGACATTCTTGGTTTTCCGAGTCAAGATTTGCATCACACGCCGAAGCTCTTCGCTTCGTCCAATCACGGGATCGAGTTTTTCAAGGTGGGCAAGCTCGGTTAAATCTCGCCCAAGCTTGTTGAGGAGAGGGGTGTTTTTCTTTTTTTCTTTTTCAGATGAAATTGGGGAAACCGGTTTGACCAAATTTCTTGCAACCATTTCGGGTGTGGTGCCGAGATCGGTGAGAGCAAGGGCCACAAGCCCCATCTTTTCTTCGAGAATACTTTCCAAAATGAGTGAGATAGAAAGATCGGATTGTTTTTGAGAAAGGGCGTTTTGCATGGCCCTATCGAGCACTCGCTTTAACCGAGGGGTTCGCGGGAAGCTTTCAGGAAATACTTGGGTGTCTCCCGGACTGATTCGATCCCGGAGGATTTGAATGGCCGCTTCCCTTGAACTTCCGATCGAAGAAACGGCGCCATTAAGAGTCCCATTTTCCAGGGCGGCAAGAAAGACATGTTCAACCCCCACATAGGGATGGGAAAAGGTCTGGGCAATTGATAACGCTTCTTCCAGAAATTGGACTGCTTTTGGTGGTTTGGTTTGGGACATGGTTTTCTTTGTAAGGACTTCTTCTTGAGGAGAGATGAACCTTCAAAGGAGGGCTGTCACTGTTCACGCTTGATGAGGATGGCGGTTCCAACCCCGCCCACAGCCCCGATGGCCGCGCCTCCTACCTCTTTGTTGAAGTGTTTTAGCGTGTAGTATAACGTAACCAATATCCGCGCTCCGCTTGCTCCCACGGGATGACCGAGGGCAATAGCCCCTCCTTTCTTGTTCATCTTTCCGCGATCCAACCCAAGCAATCGCTCATTGGCAATCGCCACAGCCGCGAAAGCTTCATTGATCTCAACAAAATCAAGATCGCTTAATCGCATGCTGGCCTTTCGCAGCGCTTGGGTAAGGAAGAGACTTGGACCTTCCCCCATGTCGCTATTTTCAACGGCTCCAGATGCATAGGATAGAATGCTAAACAGCGGCTTGATGCCAAGCTCATCCGCTTTTTTTCGGCTCGTCAAGACGATCGCGGCCGCTCCGTCAGCAAACGTGGATGAGTTTCCTGCGGTTAAGCTCCCATCCTCCGAAAATGCGGGTTTCAGGCTAACGAGCTTTTCAATCGAGCTATCTTCTCGGATGGTTTCATCTTGGCTTAATTTATGTGATTGAATCGGCGAAATCTCTTCATCGAACAATCCTTGGTCCCGCGATGTTTTAGCCCTTCGATAGCTTTCAAAGGCCCACTCATCTTGTTCTTTGCGTAAGAGGAGGTGTTTGGCAACGAGTTTCTCGATAATCAATCCGGCCCTCCCTTCGGGAAGAAATGGATCTCGACTGTCATGCCAACCATCCAACAAGACTTGATGCCCTTGCCTGAACCCCTTCCAGCGTGCTCCGACCAGAAGGTAGGGGATGGTGCTCATGCTTTCCATTCCTCCTGAAACCACCACGGACGCATCTCCAACAAGAATGGCTTGGAGTCCAATAATAACAGCTCGCATGCCGGAAGCACACGCCATGGTAATGGTGGTGGCTGGAGTTTCAGGACGAAGCCCAGCAAGTCGAGCGGCGGTACGAGCTGGATTCGTTCCATTTCCCGCGTGACGGCAACAGCCGAAGATGACCTCATCAACGTGTTCCGCAGTCAAACGTGCCCGATGTGTCGCTTCCCGAATAGCATGGGAACCAAGTTCATAGACAGGAAGATCTCGCAAGGTCCCCCCAAATTTGCCCATCGGCGATCGGACCGCACCGATGGCCACGATCTCCTCTTTTCGTTGAGTCACCTAATGGACCTCAAGAACCACCTTGCCGAAGTGTTGTTCATTCTCAAGCACGGCTTGTGCTTCGCGAGAAGCGTTGAGTGGAAATACGGAATCAATGATGGTAAACACTTTTTGTTCTTCCATGAATTGAAACAAGTCATGAAGTTCTTGGTTGGTCCCATAATAGGATCCTATAATTGAAATTTGCTTTGAAAAAAGCTTCCAAAGATCAAGGGAGACCTCACTTCCGGTAAAAGCGCCACAAGTCACAATTCTTCCATTTCGGGAAAGACAATCAATGCTTTGATCCCAAGTGGCTTGACCCACATGCTCAAAGACCAAGTCCACTCCACGCTTTTCAGTCAATTGCCTAATTTCCTGAAGCACGTTTTGTTTCTTTCGTTGGATGACGAAGTCAGCGCCAAGGCGATAAGCCTTTTCAATTTTCTCGTCTCTGCCAACCGTTGTAAAAACTCGGCATCCAAGCGCTTTAGCGATCTGGATAGCGAAGCTGCCAATCGAGCTACCCCCTGCCATAATCAAGACGCTTTCCTTCGGCCGAAGAGCGGCGCGGCTCATCAGCATGTGCCAAGCCGTTAAACCTGACAGCGGAGCTCCGGAAACTTCTAAGAAGCTCAAACACTCGGGAATTCTTACAAGGTTTTTGCTTGGAACTGAGACAAATTCAGCGTATCCGCCATCAAGGGTCATCCCAAGGGAACGACTCTTCAAACAAAGATTTTCTTGGTTTCGAAGGCAATACTCGCATTTTTCGCATCCGACTCGACAAAGGGCTGCAACACGATCCCCCTCACGAAATTCGTTGACCCTGGATCCGACTTGGGTTACGATTCCAGTAACTTCGAGCCCTAAGATGCGTGGGAGAGGGATTGGAACTGGAAGCTCTCCCTTTCTCACAAAGAGATCCAAATGATTTAAACCACACGTCTTGGTCTCTACAAGGACGTCTGTGGGGCCGATTTGCGGGAGAGCGACCTCCTGATAAAGTAGGCGGTCTAATCCTCCGTGTGACTCGATGAGAGTCGCTTTCATGGAAGCTACCCGAGGGCTTTTCGTTCAGCCAAGGCGTAGCTGAATTCCCCTTCAGCTACAAGCTCACCATCGACGTGCGCCATCGCCTTCATCTTACCTAGTGTCCCCTTAATGTACATTCGTTCCACTCGAGAAACCAATTGCTCACCGGGATAAACGGCCCGATGAAAGCGCAAGTGATCGATGGCAGCAAATAGCATGATTTTTCCGTGGTGCTCTGGATTTTGAAGAACCAACACGGCTCCCACTTGTGCCATGCACTCGGTGATAAGTGATTCAGGGAATCGAGGCTTGTCTGGTGAACATCCATAAACATATTGCTCACTAAACGAAACATTCTTAAAACCAACAATATAATTGACATCATCGTGATCCAAGATGCCATCCACAAAGAGGAAAGGATAGCGATGGGGGATGGCGTTTAAGATTCCTTGATGACCAATTGCGTTTTTTTCTTTTTCCATCGGTTCAGCCTTTCATCAGGGACAAACCTTTTTCGGAATCGTATCGAGGATAGTCTCGCAAAACGTGAAGTGTTTTATGCCATTCACCCTGGCAATAAAGCTCATATTGTCTCGGTTGCCCACTTAAATCCCTTGCCGTAACCTGGTAGACATAGCTTTCCTTTTGAGCTGCCGGGCACTGTGGCATGAGCCGCAAGTATCGAGGGAGCAAATCTGGCAAGCGTTCAGGGTAGTGTCCTTGGTGATCAACGGCATAAAGTTCAACAGCGGTAGCCATATTTTTTAAGTTGCTTTCACAGGCGGCCAGTTGAGACTGACTTTTAGCCATCATAAAGTTAGGGATAAGAATGGCGGCAAATAGCGCAATGAAGCAAAAGCCAATCCCGCTCATCGATGAAAGAATAAGCGTTGTGATTCCGAGCGGTTTTCGATCTTGTTCGTGAAGCAGAGCCATGATCCCGAGAACAATTCCAACCGGAAAACAAACAAGGCTTGTAGCCACATACAGGATCCAGACGCCGACAGAAATCGATGGCCTGGAACTTGTCATTTCTTTTCTGTCATGATCTTCCGCAATTTCTCAATGGCCCGAGCTTGGATTCGGGAAACATGCATTTGAAGTGTATGAAGGTGTTTCGCAATTTCGTTTTGGGAAAGGTTTTCATAAAATCGCAAATATAAAACGAGTTGTTCTTTGGCGTCGAGCTTTTCGAAAGCACGCTGTAGACTAACCCGATCTTCAACCCCTTCCAAAACAAAATCTGCTTTTCCAAGATAGTCGAGGAGGTTGGGAGAGCGTTTATCGTGATCAACTTCAATTTGCACGTCAAGGCTGAGTGGCGTGTAAGCTTGCCCAAGTTCCTGAGCTTCGAGAACCTCTTCTTCGGTTACGGATAGTTTTGTGGCAATTTCTCCAATCGTTGGGGGACGATTCAACTTGCTCGAAAGCTCTTCTACTGAACGATTAACGGAGGCGTTAAGCTCTTGCAACCGGCGTGGAACTTTAAAGGACCATCCTTTGTCTCGAAAGTGTCTCTTGATCTCTCCGACGATCGTGGGAGCTACATACGTCGTAAATTCCACTCCCTTCGAAAGATCGTAACGATCGATCGCCTTGACTAAGCCGAGGCAGCCAACCTGAATGAGATCTTCCAAAGGCTCTCCTCGGTACGCAAATTTTCCAGCCAGGAATCGAACCAAATTCATGTATTGGATGACAATCTTTTCCTTGATTCCCTCATCTTTGGTTTTTGCGTATTCAACAAAAAGTCTTCTTGATTCTTTTCGATCGGCCGCGCGTATTTCTTCCTTGCTTTTCTGTTCCAAGGTTTCCTTCATGCTTTCTTTCCAAAATATTTTTTCATGGAAAGGCGACAGCCTTGTCCATTGAGCAAATGGAAATTAACCTCATCCATGAGAGAACGTATGAGAAAGATTCCGAGATCCTCGTCATCTTGAGGTCCTGTCCCTTTGTCAGAAACAGAAAGGTTGAGGCAGTCATCCGAAATTTCGCAATCGATCGAAATCTCTTGCCCATTTCCGTGAGTGATGGCTTTTGCGCAAGCTTCGGCTACAGCTAATTTGATGTCTTCCACGTCTTCATACGTCAAATCAAGCCGACAGGCCAAACCAGAAATGGCAAGACGGACAACCCCGACATATTTGGGATTCCCGGGGACTTTTAAAACAAAGTGGCCTTGTTGATCAATCACACCAGATTCTTTAGGGCTTCATCTGTATTCTTGTAGATTCCGAAAATTTTCACGAGTCCAGTGATGTTGAAAATTTTCTTGATTTGGGGATTATTGCAGATAATGGCGATGGTTCCGTTGTGTTCTCGGACTTTTTTTAGGGTTCCAATCAGAACTCCCAGTCCTGTACTATCAATATAACGCACTTCTTCTAGACCGATAACCAGATTGTACTTTCCCTTTTCGATAAGCTCAGTCAGGGCTTCTTTAACTTTAGGGGAGGTGTAAACATCGATTTCCCCTTGTACCTCAGCCAGTGCAACAGAGTTGGTCAGATCTCGCACACTGACTTTGATATCCATACCCACGTCCTTGGAATCCATCAGTACTCCTCCTGTTTTCTAGAATTTGGGCGCTTGGCTCGATGACTTTCAAGAATACAAAGTAAAGGACTTTTTGAAGGGCCTAGCTCAACCGCTTCCGTTCTTGGTTCTTGCCAATGGAATCAAACAGCCCATCTTTCTTTTCGGAGACCGCTTGCTTGCTCTTTTCCCAAATTTCTTCGGCGCGGTCCTTCAAATTGCTTGCAATATCCGTCGCTTTTGCTTTGATATCCACAGCGAGATCTTCTGCCTTGGTTCGCACTTCTCCAGCAAGATCGACCACTTTTGATTTTGCGGGATCATAAGCTTTTTCTTTTAAGAATTGTCGAGCTTCTTCCCCGGTGGTTGGGGTCATCAAAACAGCAATAGCGCCTCCCACAATACTGCCCACGAGAAGGCCAAGTAAAAAGCCTGACCCTTTGTCTTTTTCCATTGAGCTCACCTCCGCTCCCAGAAGTTTCTCTCCGGTGATTGGCTTCACCTTTTTCCCTTTTGGAAAATGCTGCTTATAATTTCTCTCCCCAAACTTGCGGTAAGATTGGGTAAAGAGAGGAAACTGTTCAGCGTTTTATCAATTCGAGTGGTTGTACCCTTCACGCTTGAAGTTGTTTCGGTCACATTTTCCAGAATGGTGTGAATTTGCTGAACAGAAGTGCGAATCACTTGTTCAATGGTTTCCAGGAGCTGACGGACAGAACGCAGAGTCTGTACAAAGTAAAAAACCCCTATGGCGATCAACACAAGGAGAGCGCCACCCAAAACGGCTACAAGGGTTGTCACGAAAGTTCACCGTCCTTTTCCACTCTCATCAACTCGTTCTATATTATTCCCAATCGACCTCAGATTCTGTTTCTTCCTCCTCCTCTTCCTCTTCAACGGGTTCAATCTCTTCAAATTCGGGTGATTCGATCGGCATTCCACATTCGGGACAAAACAAAGTTTCTCCCTTAAGAATGGGAAGGGAAGCTCCACAAGTTGGGCATTCCGTTGTCTTCCGCGGCATAGTCACCACCTTCTTTCTTCTCTTTTTATTCACTTACTGTCCGCCTCTTTAGGCGATGCGACTCATCGATGAGGTAGAGCGCAATTGCCTGATAAAGGGAGGAAGAACCTTAACAACATGGTTAATTTCTTCTTCTTTTGTGTATTTGCCGAGTGTAAATCGAATGGCACTTTTAGCTTCGCGCGGCGTCCGTCCTAGTGCCAGCAGAACATGTGACGGTTCCAAGGCCCCCGCGGAGCAAGCGGATCCCATGGAACAAGCAATTCCCTCCAAATCGAGGTGAATGAGAATCGACTCGCCGTCCGCTTCACGAAAAGAGATGTTCACATTATTGGGGAGGCGTTTGTCTGGATCTCCGTTCAAGATTGTTTGGGTGATGTTCTCGAACAAACCGTTTTTCAATTGGTCCCGGAGCACCCGAGTCCTTGTTGCTTCTCGTTCGCGCTCTTTAACTAAAATCTCGACTGCTTTTCCAAACCCAGCAATCCCAGCGACGTTTTCAGTGCCGGGGCGGATTTTTCGCTCTTGTTCTCCCCCTTTGCTCATGGGGGAAAAAGGGATTCCTCGTCTTAAATAGATCGCCCCCACCCCTTTGGGTCCATAAACCTTGTGGGCTGAAAGGCTGAGCGCGTCAACCTGGAGTACGTTGACATCCAAGGGGAGATGAGGATAAGCCTGAATGGCGTCGGTGTGAAAAACAAGGTGACGCTCCGTTGCTATTCGTGCCAATTCTTGAATCGGCTGTATGGTTCCAATTTCATTGTTCGCCAACATGATGGAGACCAAGATAGTGTCGTCTCGGATTGCCTGTGCCAAACTTTCTGGTTCCACCATTCCTAACGAGGTCACGGGCAAATAAGTGACAAGAAATCCTTGATCTTCAAGTGCCTTGAAGGCTCCCAAAACAGAGCTGTGTTCGATGCTGCTTGTAATCAGATGCCGTCCCTTGGATGCTAGCGCCTTGGAGAGACCTGTGATTCCAAGGAAATTAGATTCGGTTCCCCCGCTTGTAAAAAAAATCTCCTCAGGCAAAGCTCCGATCGATGCGGCGATAATCTCTCGAGCTTTTTCTCGATGGGCTTTGGCTTCACGCCCTTCCTGATGATGACTTGAAGGATTTCCAAAATGATCGACCGCAATCTTTTCCATCAGTGAAGCCACTTCAGGAAGGACTGGTGTGGTGGCGCTGTAGTCGAGATAAATCCTTTTTTTCATCATTTCTCCAAAATGTTCGTTTTTGTTTCAACAGGGTTGGAGGAACTCCTCCCTAAGTCTAGGGAACACTTCCTTCCTTGCCATGACTCAGTTGGGAAGTGTCTCCAAAAACTTGTTCCGTCCTCGCCATAAACCTGCAGGAAGTGTCCCCAATGACGAGTTTACGGAGTCAGAACAAGTACGCAGAAGCTAGGTTGAGGACGCAGTAGAGAACTTGGAAAAAAGACTTCCAAACGAGAAATTTCTTTTCACTAAATCGATCATGATCGCCCGAATATCGGGGACTTTGGTGAGGGCGAAAATCAAATCACGATGGCGGTCGAAGTTTGCATGTCGCCCCACGAGATCTTGTAACTCCCGCCGTTCGAACAGACGGATGAGTCGGTTGATGTCATGGTCTTCCACTTTTTGAAAGACTTTTCGGATGTACAGCCCTGCTTGAAGTTCAAGACCGAGTTTTTTTCTCCATCCTTGATGGTAATGGCGAAGCGCGGAAGGAACGAAATCGTGATTCTTATAAGCGGAAAGAGCCGTAGTGACCAATTCTTCTGCACCCAAGAGGCCATAATAAATCCCGCCGCCGGTCGTGGTTTTTACTTGGCCGGCAGCATCTCCCACTGCCACGATTCGATGATTGGCTGAAGCTTGAGATGGGCCAAGAGGAATGCGACTCACCAGTGGTTTGCCGACCATCCGTTTCAGCCGGGTTTTTAAGAACGGTGACTCGAAGAGTTTATCGAGATAAATTCGGGCATTTCCAAGGGTAATGAGCCCGGCTTTTGCTGTGTTTCCGTGCGTTGGAACAGCCCATGCAAAGGATCCGGGGGCCACGTGTCCTCCAAGATAAAGCTCCACATTCGAGAGATCTTCAATCTCCACTTCCACCTGGACTCCGCGAATAAATTGGGGGGGCTCAGCTAGCGTGGAACGTTTAGGAAGATGTGAGGTAGAACCTGTAGCAAGAACCACGATCTTGCTTTGAAATGAAACTTCTTCGCTACCGGAGACCAGGGCGGTAATCGTAACGTTGTCGTTTGTTTGGGTAACCGAAGTGGCTTTGTGATTTAGGAAAAGCTTTGCTCCCTCAGACTCGGCTTCTCTCGCAAGAAGAAGGTCCAACTCCCTGCGGTTTAGGACATAAGCCGAAACCTTGGGAAGAAGAAAAGAGTTTCCTTCAGGGGAAAAAACCTTGAATTCGTCGGCTTCTCTCCAAACCACGGATCGGACTTGAGGAAAGCGTTCCAGAATCTCATGGCCCACCACACCGGTGCAGTGAACCGGGGCGCCTACTTCAGCGTGCTCCTCAAGGAGCGCTGTGCGAAGCCCTGCTTTCGCAAATCCTCTTGCGCTCGAGCTTCCGGCAGGACCGGCACCGATAACAACAACATCCCACGTTGATTCATGATGACCCATATCCAAACGGTTCCTCCAAATTATTCCCTTTTCACCAAGATCCGTCTGGCAGTTCGACAGTTGGAAGGACATCCCTTTAAGGGATTTGTTTGCGTCCATCCATGTAAGGGCGAAGGATTTCCGGAATCGTTACTGAGCCATCCGGTTGTTGGTAGTTTTCAAGGATGGCCATCATGATTCGGGGGAGAGCAAGACCAGAGGCGTTTAGCGTGTGCGCAAATTCAGGTTTGCTTTTGGGATCGCGACGAAATCGAATGTTAGCCCGACGGGCTTGGAAATCTTCAAAGTTTGAGCACGAAGAAACTTCAGCCCATTTCTGACTTGCTTGACACCAAACTTCCAAGTCATAACATTTCGCTGCAGAGAAGCCCATGTCGCCCGTGCAAAGAAGAAGAACGCGATAGCGCAATTCCAAACTTTGCAAGATGGCTTCGGCGTTCTTCAAAAGTTTTTCGTGTTCTTCGTAGGAGGACTCGGGTATGACGGTCTTCACAAGCTCAACCTTATCGAATTGGTGAAGGCGCTGCAATCCGCGAGTATCGGCCCCTGCTGCCCCGGCTTCACGACGAAAACAGGCGGAATAAGCCACGTAGTATTTCGGAAGATCTTGAATCGACAAGATTTCGTCACGATGCAAATTGGTAACCGGAACCTCTGCGGTTGGAATGAGATAGAGATCATCTGCATCGCAGTGATACATTTCTTCCTTAAACTTTGGGAGTTGTCCGGTCCCTACCATGATTTCAGGACGAACCAAGTAAGGGGGATAAACCTCGGTATAACCATGATTTTTCACGTGAAAATCCAACATGAATTGGATCAGGCCACGCTGAAGCTTGGCTCCAAGCCCCATATATAATGAAAACATTGATCCGGAGAGTTTGGCGGCTCGTGCGAAATCGAGAATCCCCAATTTCTCTCCAATTTCCCAATGGGGTTTCAGTGGAAAAGAAAACTTTTTTTCTTCTCCCCAGGAGCTGACCACGTGATTACCGCTTGCATCAAGGCCTATCGGGACCGTTTCGTGTGGGATATTTGGGAAGTACAGGAGAAGCTGGTTAAGTTTTTCTTCGAGGACTTTAAGGTTGGCGTCGAGCGCCTTGATTCGATCATTGATTTTTCGGACTTCCTCTTGTTTGGCTTCTGAATTTTGTCCTCCCTTTTTCAAACGACCGATCTCTTCAGAAGCCGTGTTTCGTTCTTGTTTCAGTTGGTCTGATTCGCTTATGGTTCGGCGCCATGTTTCATCTTGCGCCAAGAATTCGTCGACCTGGCTTGGTTTGTATTCACGATTCTTGAGGGCCAGGCGCACCTTGTCGGGTTGAGTTCGAATGAGTTTTGGATCGAGCATGGACTACATCTGCATGGTGAGGAGGCGCTTTAATTCTTCCGGTCTAACCGCTTTTGCCAAAGCATCCTCTGCACTGATAAGATTCTTTTTCGTGAGATTCTTTAAAGCAAATTCTTGCGAAATCATTCCGGCATCTCGATTGTTGTTCATGGTGTTGAGCAGTTGCTGCATTTTCCCTTCGCGGATGGTCCCCTTGATGGCTGGGGTTCCGATTAGAATTTCCGCCGCCAGAACAGCGCTTCCGTCTTGGCCGCGGAGCAGGAGCTGACTGATCCCCAGCTCAAACCCGGCACCCAGTTGACCTCGAAGGTAAGCCTGATGATGGGGTGGCGCTAACTCGATCAATTGTTCAAGCGCCATGAGGATCCCATTGGCACTAATCGTGGCAATGACTAACTGACCCGATGAGGACGCCGTGAGGACAGACATGACGCTTTCCAGATCGGAAAGTTCTGAGAGGGCTAAGACATCAGGGTTTTGTCGCAAAGCCGTTTGCACAGCTTCTTTGAATGAGCGCGCGTCCGTGCCGATTTCCCGTTGATAGATAACCCCCTTCTTGTTTTTCAGCAAAAACTCGATGGGGTTTTCGAGACTGATGATTTGGACGCCACGAGAGCTTAAAAGGAAATCAAGTACGGCGGCCAAGGTGTGTGATTTACCACTTCCTTTGGGTCCGGCGATTAAAATGAGGCCTTGGCTCTTCTTATCAATTTCTTTTAGGACTGGAGGAAGATTCAGTTGGTCCAACTCTGGAACCCCTTGGGGGAGAAGTCGGAAAACGGCTCCCAAGGATCCACGTTGATAAAAAATTGAGGTTCGAAATCGACCGACCCCTTGAATGCTGTAGGCGATGCTGATTTCCTTATTTTGTGACAGCAAAGACTTTTGTTCGTCGTTCAGGGCACCCAAAAGAAGTGCGTTTGAGTCTTCAGCGGCAAGTGGAGTATCTCCAAGCGGGGCGAACCCTTCGCGCGATGACCGGAAAAGCGGTGGGCTTCCTGGAACGAGGTGAAGTGCAACCCCTTTTTTCTCCACGAGGGAGGCAAGGAGCTGATTGAGATCGGTCATTCCGTTAGGATTGACTTAATGCGCTCAATGAGTTTTGCGGGCTGGAATGGTTTGGAGATGTGTTCATCAATCCCAACTTGTGTCGATCGTGTTTTATCTCGTTCCTGACCTCGTGCTGTTAAGGCAATGATGTAAACGCGTTTGCCATCCGGCTGGCTTCTAAATTGCTTTGAGAATTCATAGCCATCCATGTGAGGCATCATGATGTCAAGAAGAATCAGATCAGGTCTTGTTTCGCTCGCGAGCTTTAAGGCCTCAAGGCCATCGGAAGCGGACATGACCTCAAACCCTTCCATTTCGAGAATGAGACGAAGAGAACGTTGGATATACGGTTCATCATCTACCACGAGAATTTTCTTTCGGTCTGAGGTTTCAGGCATGGCTATGGTTGGTTCTCCTCATCCTGGGGTATCCCTTTCATACCCTAACCGGATGGGTAAGTGCACAAGCCCCATCGGGAAGGTTGATGTTATTATCCAGGAGAAGGGCTCTTGCTCTACATCCCCCTCGACAACTGGAGAAATAGTTGCAAGCCTTGCATTGATCATTGCCTTCGAAATGACGAAACTGTGCCATGCTGGGCCCAGAATCCCAAATTTGCTTGAGACTTTTTTCTCTCAAGCTTCCAGAGGGGAGGATATCTTTTAGAAATCCAGTTGGGGCTACCGTCCCACGTGGATCCACATGACAAACCAGCGTACCGCATTTGCAGCCAAATCCTTCAAAGAGCAAGTTATTTCCTGATCTGAATGGAACGTAAAGTGGGATCTCAATTCGAATGTGCGTATTTTTTTGAATCTTCAATGCGGCATCCCAAAGCCGATTGATTTCTTCAACATCGAGTAAGAGTTGAGGATTTTGGGCCGCTCGACCCGATGGCATGACACTTTCAAGAAGTATCTTTTCCGCCTTGATTTTTTCTGCCAAGCGAATTAAGGCTGGAAGTTCAGAAGCATTGGGTTTCATGAAAACCATCTGCAAGTAAATGGGGACCCCCAGTTCCTTAATGTTCTTGATTCCGCGTAACGTCTTTCGGAATGAGCCCGATTTTCCTCGAACATAGTCATAAACTTTCTCGCTGGCCCCTTCCATGCTAATCTTGAAGCTTCGAATCTTGAGCCCCTTGAGGCTCTTGACAATTTCTTTGGTGGCAGCAGCCGCGTTGGTGGAGATGCGGATGGATACACCCCGCAGGTTTGCGTGTGTAATTAAGCTTGGAAGATCAGGCCGGAGGAGAGGTTCTCCTCCACCGAACGAAAGCTCAAAACAGCCAAGATTGGCTAATTCGTCGATTAGTTTCTTGACTTCTTGGGTGGTGAGCTCATCGGAGTAAGCCTCACCGGAAGACGAGAAGCAATGCTTGCACCGAAAATTGCAAAGCTTTGTGCATGAAAAATGGACACGAAGCGGGGCGGAAAGATGGCCTTCTCTTGACCAATCACGAGCGATAAAAGTTCCGTTAAATCTCCCTTTGCTGTCGAGAATGTCGATGCTTTGACAAAGTTGTAGGAAAGTTTCGAAGTTTTTTTGTCGGACGCGATCCGCAAGCGCCTGGAAGATTTGTTCAGGATTTTTCTTTTCGCTCAGATCGAAAATTTCGGTTGCATCGTGATCGAACGGGATATAGTCAGCTTTCTCTCGGTCATAAAGAATGGAGCCAAAATACTCCCGTCGTCCAATGAATCGTGTCAATCCCGCCACGTGTTTTTCTTTACCTCTTCTTTGATTGAGCTAGATCAGCGCTGAGTCTTAGACTTCTTCCCCAAAAAGGGGACTCCTCTTAAGTCTGTCGGCTTCCAATCATGTTTTCTTGGGGCAAGAGAGGGGAAGGTGCCCCCGAAGAGGAATCTATCTTTCATCCAGACCATGGGAAATGCTTCGCTTATTTCTCGTTTTTCTCCTAAGCCTGATTGGCTCCGTGTTCAGCTCCCAACAGGCGAACGATATCGCTTTTTGAAAGAAACGCTGGCAACATCAAACCTCCACACGGTTTGTGAAGAAGCGCATTGTCCGAACATTGGCGAATGTTGGGGTGGAGGGACAGCCACCTTCATGGTCTTGGGCGATGTCTGCACGCGGGGATGTCGATTTTGTGCGGTGAAGACAGGAAGACAAGGGATTGCTTTGGATGAAGAAGAGCCGAACAAAATTGCACAAGCCGTGAAAGCCATGAAGCTTGAGTACGTGGTGATCACCAGCGTGGATCGAGATGATTTGCCCGATCAAGGAGCAAACCATTTTGCTCATGTGGTTCGACGCTTGAAAGCTGAGTGTGAGATTCTTGTTGAAGTCTTAATCCCAGATTTTCGAGGAGACGTGTCTGCACTCCGAGTGATGGCGGAATCAAAACCTGACGTGATTGCACACAATGTCGAAACGGTAAGAAGACTCACCCCGTTGGTCAGAGATCGCCGTTGCAGCTATGAACAGTCCCTACGAGTTTTAGAATCAGCAAAACAGATGGACTCGAACATTTTGACCAAGTCTTCAATCATGATTGGGCTCGGGGAAACCGTGGAAGAGTTAAGGGAAGTTTTTAGTGACCTCCGGTCGGTGCAAGTGGATTTTTTGACTTTGGGGCAATATTTACGACCAACACCAAAACATCTCGAAGTTAAAGAATATGTTTCTCCTCAAGTGTTTGAGGAACTTGGGGAGCTAGCGAAGAGTTATGGTTTTCAATATGTGGCTTCAGGCCCCTTGGTCAGAAGCTCCTACAAAGCAGGAGAGTTTTTTGTGAAGAGTCTCAAACAATCAAAGGAGTCATGATGGCCATTAAGAGTGATGTTCGAACCGAAGAAAATCTTATTCAGGTTGTGAGGGACGATGGGACGGTTCTTGATAAAAAGCTTGAACCTGAAATTGGCGAAGCTGATTTAAAGCGCCTTTACTATCACATGGTTCTCACCCGAGCCGTGGATGATCGATTGCTGAGAATGCAGCGTCAAGGACGTGTGGGCTTCTATATTTCTTCTTTGGGAGAGGAAGCCGCCCATTTAGGGAGTGCTTTTGCTTTGAAGACTGAAGACTGGATTTTTCCCCAGTACCGTGAACCGGGTGCCGCATTTTTACGCGGGTATCCCTTGCTTAAATACGTGTGCCAGATTCTTGGAAACTCAGGGGACTTAATGAAAGGAAGGCAGATGCCTAATCATTATGCCTACAAGCCGGGGCGCTACCTTTCAGTTTCGAGCCCTGTCGGAACTCAAATTCCTCAAGCCGCCGGTTTTGCTTGGGGGGCTAAGATTCGAAAAGAAAAAATCGTCACGTTGGTTTATTTTGGCGATGGGGCAACAAGCCAGGGTGATTTCCACATGGGGCTAAATTTTGCAGGGGTCTTTACCTTACCGACCATTTTCTTTTGTAAGAACAACCAATGGGCCATCTCGGTGCCACTCTCGCGCCAAACGGCTGTGCCAACCATTGCGCAAAAGGCAGCGGCTTATGGGATTCGCGGGGTTCGCGTGGACGGGAACGATTTGTTAGCCGTGGTCCAGGTCACGCGGGAAGCAGCGGAGCGTGCACGGGAAGGGGAGGGGGCCACGCTGATTGAGGCGGTCACCTATCGCATGGGGGCGCATTCGACCTCAGACGACCCGCGGATTTATGCGGATGAAAGCAAAATTGAACAATGGAAACCCAAAGACCCTTTGGTGCGATTCCAAAAGTATTTGGCTGTCAAGGGGATCTGGAACGCCGCATTCGAAAAAGAAATGACTGAGAAAGTGCAGGAAGAGGTAACCAAAGCCATTCAGGAAGCAGAAAAACTTCCGTCGCCGGCTCCAGAGACACTCTTTGACGACGTTTATGCCGAGCTTCTTCCTCACCTCAAAGAACAACGGGAAGAAGCCGCTCAATTTAAACATCTTGGCAAGCATAAGGAGTAAGCAATGCCCACTGTGAACATGATTCAAGCACTCAATGATGCGATTCGCTCTGCCATGCGAAAAGACGACCGCGTGGTGATCCTGGGAGAAGACGTCGGCAAGCTTGGAGGGGTCTTTCGAGTAACCACTGGGCTCATGGATGAGTTCGGGGGAGATCGGGTCATCGATACTCCTTTGGCTGAAGGGGGAATCATCGGCGCCGCGATTGGAATGGCTCTTTATGGACTCCGGCCTATCGCTGAAATCCAATTCTCTGATTTTATTTATCCAGCGTTTGATCAAATCGTCAACGAACTAGCGAAGTATCGTTATCGCTCGGGGGGACAATATGGTTGCCCTTTGGTGATTCGAACCCCATCCGGAGGTGGCATCAAAGGCGGACTTTATCACTCCCAAAGTCCTGAAGCGTACTTCATTCATACCGCTGGACTAAAAGTGGTGATGCCATCGAATCCCTACGATGCCAAGGGAATGCTGCTTGCAGCAATGTTGCAAGAGGATCCAGTAATTTTCTTCGAACCAAAGCGCATTTATCGTGCGGCAAAGGGAGAAGTGCCAGAGAAAGAATATGCAATCGAGTTTGGAAAAGCCAATGTGATTCGGCAAGGAACTCAGGTGACGCTGCTAAGCTACGGTGCGATGGTGGTGGAGGCGGCTCAGGCGGCAGAGAAAGCCGCTGCTGAGGGAATCGATGTGGAAGTCATCGATTTGCGATCCTTAGTTCCTCTCGACATCGAAACCGTGATTCGGTCAGTTCAAAAAACAGGTCGAGTGGTGGTTTTGAATGAAGCCCCCAAAACCTGCGGATTTGCTGCTGAGCTTATCGCGTTGGTTAACGAAAAAGCATTTTTACATCTTCAGGCCCCCCCACTTCGGGTGACTGGGTACGATACTCCTTTCCCTTACAGTTTGGAGCATCAGTACCTCCCGAGTGTTGAACGGATTTTAAAAGCCCTTAAAGATACAGCTCATTTTTGAAGACTGAAAACCAATACAATCTATAAGGAGGGCCGTATGGCTGCACTGGCTGTTCGTTCAAAGAAGGCTCGGCTTTGGCTTGACGTCCCCGGGGGTTACAATTTCTTGGCCATGTGTAAAGGGTATCGGTGGGTTAAGTACCCTCCATTTCGCATGAACATCAGCAAGGAATCCCTTGCCTATGTCCATGACTTAGGAACCACAGTTTGCCGGAGTGTTACCTCATTTAATGGCCGGCGACTTGAGGTTGAAATTGAGAGCGAACACCTGCTTGATCCGGAAGAAAGAAATCTTCTCATTATTCAGCTTCGCCGTATTTATTCGCTTCATTGGAATTTGAAATCATTTCATAAGCTCTTAAGCAAAGAAAAAGAGTTTTCATGGATTGCAAAACAAAGACTGGGATGGTTCTTACGTTCAGCTTCATTTTTCGAAGACATTGTGAAGATGCTTTTGTCCGTGAATTGCACCCGGGAGCAAACTCAAGAAATGACCGTCAATCTTGTGCAAGAATTAGGGAAGCCGCTCTCAGCAAAGTCTCCCTATCACGCGTTTCCAACCCCGGAAATGATCTTGAAGGCAGGGGTCAACGTTTTGCGTCAACGAATCAAGTCGGGCTACAGAAGCCAATCCATCGCTGAAGCGGCTCACCGTTTCTCGAAAGGAGAGTTTCAAGAAGGAGAACTCGTTAATCTTTCAACCCTCGAAGTAAGAAAGCGATTGCTCACCCTTCGAGGTTTAGACTCGCTTTTTTTGAGACAATTGATGCTTTTCCAAGGGCGGTTTGATGATCTCTCAACCGACGGGATGCATGCACCCAGTGATGGGAAACTGCTGCCAAGTTTAACCCCACGACCCTTGCTTATCCAGGCGATGTATCGAAAATGGGGAGAATGGCAAGGCTTGGTGGCTTGGTTTGATTTGGATGAAACCAAGAATTCTCCCGAAATGGTTGGAAACTAAAAAGAATATTTTTGGAGGGTAAGGCATGCGATTTGAATTTAAGCTTCCGGATATCGGCGAAGGCATGGTGGAAGGGGAAATTGTAAAGTGGCATACGAAGGTGGGAAATTCTCTCGCCGAAGATGCTCCCATGTTGGATGTGATGACCGATAAGGCTACGGTGACCATCTCGGCACCGAAGGCCGGCAAAGTTCTCGAGATCCATGCGAAGGAAGGGGAAATAAAA
This sequence comes from Candidatus Melainabacteria bacterium, assembly GCA_013286945.1. Lineage (GTDB taxonomy): Bacteria > Vulcanimicrobiota > JABDET01 > JABDET01 > JABDET01 > JABDET01. Next base: position 5,469 of record JABDET010000020.1, on the reverse strand, counting down.
AAAGTCGGATCGGTCTTGATTGTGCTGGATACCCTGGAGACTCGGAGCGAAGGAGCCCCATCCAAAGCCCCGCTTCAACTTGAAAAACAAAGTGCCCCAGCCGAATCGGTGATAAGGCGTGAGCCGTTAACCGTGCCTGTGGCAACGGCCAGTGGGGGAAACCAGGCTTTGGCCACACCGGCTACTCGGCGTTTGGCGCATGAACTTGGCATTGATCTCTCGCGGGTTGTTGGCAGTGGCCCTGGCGGGCGGGTCATGCCGGAGGATGTCCGGAAATCACTCGACAAGGCTCCTTCCAAAGAAGTTCGTGTAGCTCCACCCTCAGGAGATTCTGGCTCTCCGCGAATACGAGTTCCCGTTTCAAGTGTTGGTGCTGGAGAAGAACGAATTCCATTTCGGGGCCTGCGTCGTAAGATTGCAGACAAAATGCTCACTTCCAAGAACAAGATTCCCCATTTCACCTTTGTGGAAGAAGCCGATGTGACAGAGCTTGTGGCTTTGCGCGACAAAGTCGACAGCTTGCACATCTTCAAGGGTGTTCGGTTGACTTATCTTCCTTTCATCATTAAGGCAACGATTGTCGCGCTTAAGAAGCATCCAAAATTGAACAGTGTCCTGGATGAGGAGAAGCAAGAGTTAGTTATTAAGCATGAGTACAATATTGGCATTGCAGCGGCGACCCCGGAAGGGTTAACTGTTCCCGTCATCAAGGGAGCCGATCAAAAAACAATCTTAGAAATTGCGCAGGAGATCCAAGAGGTTGCTGAAAAAGCACGTGGAGGAAAATTTTCGGTCGAAGACCTTCAAGGTTCCACATTTACCATTACTTCTTTAGGGCCGCTTGGTGGAATCTTTGCAACCCCAATCATCAATTACCCCGAAGTGGCTATCCTTGGAGTTCATCGAATTCAAAAACGCCCCGTGGCTCGAGAAAATCAAGTCATCATCCGAGACATGATGTATGTTTCCCTGTCATTTGATCATCGAGTCATTGATGGAGATGTAGGGGCACGATTCGCTTATGACGTCATTGAATATCTGCAACATCCTGGATTATTGATGCTTGAGTGACAACAAAAAGGAAAATCATTTTTAAAAGAGAACCCCCATTGCGGACCGATGAGCTTCGAACAAAAACTTCTAAAAACGATTCGCGCTTTAATTCTGATTGGAGCGATTTTTGGTGCAATTTGTTTGTGGGTGGTTCAATGGTGGCTTACCCACCCTAAGAAACAACCGATTGCATTCAGTCACAAAATTCATGTGGGGCAACGGCAAATTTCTTGTTTTTTCTGCCACACGGGTGTGGAGCACGGAGACATCGCAGGGGTTCCTTCTGTCCAAGATTGCATGCAATGCCATCAAGTGGTAGCCAACGAGCAAGTGGTGGCCAACGAACGTCCCGAGATCCAAAAGCTCACCGGTTATTGGGAAAGGAAACAACCGATCGAGTGGTTCAAAGTCTACAAAGTCCCCAAGCACGTTCATTTCAGCCACAAAGTTCACATTGCTTTCTTAGCCAAAAGAAATCCTGATGCGCTAAAAGATCCGGGAAAGTTTATCTGTGCCCAATGCCATGGGGATGTTTCTCAAATGAGTACGATTGCCGCACCGGTTGGTACCGTGATGTTGCTTACGGGAAATGCCAATCCAAACACGTCCATGGGCTTTTGTGTGGATTGCCATCATGCCAACGGTGGCCCAATGGATTGTACCGCATGTCATCGATAAGGAGTAGACGTGGATATCAGTCGTAAGGAATTTTTTCAATGGAGTGTGGTGACTGGTGCGGCCGTGGCTTTTGCAGGGTGCGGCATTCCTCCTCATCAAGCCTTGGTTTCCCAACTTGAGCTCCCTGAGTACCGGCTGCCTGGAGAAGCAAAATGGTTTGCTACCACGTGTCAAGAATGTGCGGGTGGTTGCGGGGTATCGGTTCGCGTGATTGATGGAAGAGCAAAAAAACTTGAGGGAATCCCTCAACACCCGATCAATCATGGAAAAGTTTGCGCTCAAGGCCAGTCTTCATTGCAAGCACTCTACAATCCTGATCGTTTGACCTCCATCTTAAAAAATCAAAACCCTTCGCAAGATTGGAACGAGGTTTTTAAAACTTTAGCTTCACAGTTAAACGCAGCGGCCAGCAACAAAGGGAGCATGCTCTGGATCGCCGATTCGCTTCATGGCACCACGGGCGCCTTGATGGTTTTACTGGCTGAAAGGGCCGGAGCCAAGATTTGTGTTCTCGATTTCCAAAGCACGACCGCTGTGCGAACGGCGATGAAGGGACTAACTGGAAAAGCTGAACTTCCTTATTATCCAATTCGAGAATCGGATTATGTGGTGAATTTTGGAAGTGATTTCCTCTTGTCGGGAGATTTACCGGTCCACTATGCGTGGAGTTACGGTGAATTCCGACAAGGAAAAAATCGGGATCATCGTGGAGTTTTGGTGTCGTTTGCTCCTCGGATGAACCTTACGGTATCCAATTCGGATCAATGGATTCCGGTGCGCCCTGGAACGGAAGGTTGGGCAGCTCTTGGCCTTGGAAACGCGTTAAGTGCTCTTGGGAAAAAGGGATGGCCAGGTTGGGCTACCTCGATTTCACTTGAAAGCATCAGCAAGGTCACCGGGGTCGAACCAGACATTTTCGAGCGATTAGCAAAGCGCCTTCTGTTAGCCAAGCGTCCCTTGGCGGTGGCTGGTGCTGAAAATGGATCGTATTCCAACGGGGTCTGGAATACGGAGATGATCCAGAAGCTAAACCAGCTTCTGGGCGTTCCGGTGCAGTCCTTTGAACCCAATTTGCTGACAACACTCCCTGGACAAAAAGGAATTCCTTCGGTCATCATTTCGATCGAGGCAGCAGTGAGTCAATTTCAGAAGGGGAAATTTGAAAGCGTCTGGGTTCTCGAAACCAATCCCCGTTATCTTCTTCCAAAAAAGCTTGATTTTCAAGGCCTCTTTAGTAAGGTTAAGAACAAAGTTGTTTTTTCACCGTTTCCGAACGAAACTTCTCTACTGGCTGATTGGGTTATCCCGACCCAGACTTGGTTTGAGACTTGGGGTGATCGTTTGATCCGTGGACCTTTTGGCGACTCAAACAAGGTTTCAACCCTGTACAATTTACAGCAACCCGTTGTGGCTGAAAGACCTGGGAGCAAGGCCCTAGGAGACATTCTCCTCATGGCGGCTAAGAACGCCGGTGCGTCATTCAGTAAGGAACTCCCTTCCTCTGTTCATGAGCTGGTCAAAAGTCATTTCCCTGATGAGTCGGTTTGGGAAAACATGTTGCTTCGTGCTGGAACCTGGGATGAGGCATCCCTTGATTGGGAGCTTTACTTGGGCGATAACACGCATCCGCTATTCCCACCCCCGGTGGTGAAGAAAGAAGGAAAGAGCCCTTCCGGTGCGAGTGCTTGGAATCATTTGGACAAACCTGAAATCTCTGAAGCGGTAGAACCAAAGTTCTTTGGAGAAGGACAGGTGTTAATTCCCTTTTATTCCCCCGCCTTAGGTGATGGCTCATCAGCCAATCGCCCTTGGATGCAAGAGCTTCCTGATCCGCTCACGACGGTGACTTGGACACACTGGATTGAGCTTCCAATGTCATTGTGTAAGCAAATGGAGATCGAGCGTGGCGATGTGGTGCGACTGGTTTCGGAGAGTGGTGCCTTAACTGGGCCAGCCTATCCAAGTCCTGCATTACACCCCGATGCCGTGGCGGTTCCGGTAGGCCAAGGGCATGATCATTACGGCATGTTTGCCGATCACGGCGAAAACCCACTTTCGATTTTAAATCCGGTTTGGCAAGAAGGAACCGGTGAACTGGCTTGGGTGTCCACCCGAGTTAAAGTAGAAAAAGTTGGAGGAAAAGCTCGAATGACCACTTGGGATGAACGGGTAAATAATTATCCGAAGGATCTGATGCCATTATGACCGATCCAAAAATAGAATACAACTGGGAAGGAACACAATGGGGTATGGTGGTTGATGTTGACCGCTGCATTGGGTGTGAAGCATGCATGATTGCTTGCCGAGCGGAAAACAATATCCCGGTGGTAGGAGCGGAACAAAACGCCATGGGGCGTATCATGGACTGGATTCATCTTGAGCGCTACTACAGCGGGGAATATCCAAATGTCACTGCCCAATTCGTTCCCATGCTTTGCCAACAATGTGGCAATGCTCCCTGTGAATCGGTTTGTCCAGTCTTTGCCTCTGTCCATACCACCGATGGCTTAAACGCACAAGTTTACAACCGTTGCGTGGGAACACGATTCTGCGCCAACAACTGCCCTTATCACGTCCGAAAGTTTAATTACTTTCCGCCAACCTGGCAGGCGCCTCTTGAGCAACAGCTTAATCCCGATGTCACCACTCGAAAATCAGGTGTGATGGAAAAATGCACCTTCTGTGTTCAGCGGATTCGGAAAGCCGAACTCGGCGCGCGCATGGATGGAGTGAATGTGAGCGATGGTCAACTTCGTCCAGCCTGTGTTCAATCGTGTCCAACTCAAGCACTCATCTTTGGTGATTTGAATGACACAAAGAGTGCTGTCTCAACCTATGGTCGCTCGCATCGAGCGGTGCGAGTGCTCGAGGACGAAAATACCGATCCACATGTGATCTATCTTAGACCGGAGAAACTCGACCATGCCTTTTAGAGGGGATCCCGATTTCACTGCTCCTGAACTAAGTAATCAGGAGGTTGTCGATAGCGTCATGGCTCCTGTGGGAGCCAGCGGCTTACGAAGCAACATCGTCATCATGCTTCTTGGCCTTATCGCGCTCTGGGGTGGCTGGAAGTTTTGGGAGCAAACCCAGCTTGGAATGTATGTGACTGGCCTAGGAATGCCAGTTTACTGGGGCTGGTACATTGCCACCTTCATCTTTTGGATTGGAGTCGCGCATGCGGGTGCTCTGATTTCTGCCATTCTTCGGATTACCGGGGCGGAGTGGAAATCGTGTGTGACCCGAATTGCCGAAGTGATTACTTTGTTCACGCTTCCGGCAGCCGCATCGTTTCCACTGATTCACATTGGACGCAATGGTGTCTTCTTTTATCTTATCCCTTATCCAAACTGGCGACACATTTGGCCTAATTTTCGCAGCCCACTTTTGTGGGACTTTTTTGCAATCTCAACGTATCTGACCGGCAGCGTGCTTTTCCTTTATTCCACCCTGATTCCGGATCTTGGAATGCTCCGCCAGCGCGTGACAGGCTGGAAGCGAACGGTTTACACCATCCTCAGTTGGGGATGGCGTGGCACGCAGCCCGAATGGAAGCGAATGAAAGAAGCGGCAGCGCTCTTTAGTGTTTTGATTCTTCCGGTGGTCATTTCGGTCCACACCATTGTGTCATGGGATTTTGCCATGCAGTTGGTTCCAGGATGGCATGAAACGGTCTTTGGCCCATATTTCTTCATTGGTGCGCTTTATTCGGGAACCGCTGCTGTGCTAACAGCCATG
>JABDET010000019.1 GCA_013286945.1 Candidatus Melainabacteria bacterium | reverse complement strand
ATCGACGAGGAAGTCGATCGATTGCGCGGCAAAAGAGGGAAAAGCAATTCATCGCATCACTTAATGCTCGATGCGATTGTTCTCTCTTGATCCCCAATTTCTTCGCCAAAGATTCCAGCCGATACGTTGTGAATTCAGGAAAAACGTGTCGCGCGAGAAGGCAAGAATCAACCACCGGCATTGAAGAAAATGGAATTCCTCTTTCGGAAGCAGCTGCCAACAAAAAGGACAAATCAAAAGACGCGTTGTGAGCCACCGGGACATGCGGGGAAAGAAAGGTGAGAAGATCGGGAAGAATTTCACCCATCCTGGGTTTTCCCGCCACCATTTCGTCGGCAATTCCATGGATCAGCTGAACTTCTTTTGGAATCGGAATCTCAGGATTAATTAGGTGTTGGAGTGTTTCTTTAACTTCTTCCCCTTGAAAGATAACCACGCCAACTTCAAGGATTCGATCTCGTATCGGATCCATGCCGGTTGTTTCCAGATCGAAAGCGGCAAAGGAAATTGCCCCCAACGGTGTTTCATCTTTCACTTCTTGTCTCCTGACACCACCAAAATTGTCGTGGCTTGCTTTTCAGGATCTCGCATGATTTGGATGTGGATGTCTTTTCCTTCTTTTTCAAGTTCGATCATGGTCATGCCTCCGCCCGGGATCGGCATCATGGTAAATTTCGCATTAGAAGGGGTGTTTTGTTTGTAAAAAGTCACCACTTTGTCGATCGGATCTTTGCTGGTAAGAACGACGGTCGAGTAGTTCCCTTTTTTCTTGGTGCCGCCAGCCATCGTCATCCCGCCCTGTTGGGCTGCTCCAGGATAGATCGGTACACCTAAGACTTTTGCGCTTATGTTCACACTTCCAACCATCGTTTTCCCTTCCTTACTCTCAATCGTGACGGTATTCCCTTGCTGTTCAGCAGTCACTTTGCCTTCCGGGGTTTCCACCACAACATTTTTCTTTGCACAACCTGTGCCAAAGAATAAAACACTCAAAACGAACAGAGCGATCCACTTTTTCATAGGTACCCCCTTAATTGGGGACGCTTCCGTCCTCTCCAAGATCCAGTGGGAAGCGTCCCCTTGGAGCTGCTTCTACGTCAGTCTAGTACTCCCTACCTAATGTCGATTCCAACGGCAGATTCTAGTGTTGGAATGGCGTCTTGCTGCAACAAAGCAAGAAGATTTTTTTTGATTTGCCTGATGAGCCCAGGACCTTCGTAGATTAAGCCGGTGTAAACCTGAACCAGAGATGCTCCTGCCTTGATTTTATCGTACGCATCTTTTGCATCAAAAACTCCACCTGAACCGATAATGCAAAATTCCTTTCCGACACTTTTTCGAATGAACCGAATCATTTCGGTGGATCGGGCCCGAAGGGGAAGTCCACTCACTCCTCCTTCGTTCGAAAGCGTGCTCGGTAATCCCACTCTCGACAAGGTGGTGTTGGTGGCCACAAAGCCTTTCACTTTGGACTCGAGGGCTACTTCGAGAAGTTCTTCCACCGCATTCATTTCGAGATCGGGCGAAACCTTAACCAGAATTGGCTTAACGAGTTTGTTGTGTGATTGAATTTCCTTCAAAAGAGTCAGGAGGCTGTCCTTGTCTTGGAGTTTTCGAAGTCCTGGCGTATTCGGAGAGCTAACATTAATCACAAAGTAGTCGCCATAAGGATAAAGCTGCTTAAAGCTTGCGCTGTAATCCTCCGCAGCTTTTTCAAGCGGAACAATTCTTGACTTTCCAAGATTGATTCCAAGAGGACGCGAGCTCTCGCATCGTTTCAAACGATTGGCTAATGCTTCTGCCCCTTCGTTGTTGAAACCAAGGTGATTCCAAAGCCCTTTTACTTCCGGAATCCGGAGAACTCTCGGCCTTGGATTTCCGGGTTGCGGATGAAAGGTCACGGTACCGATTTCAAGAAACCCAAAGCCAAGCGTAGAAAGCGCCCGAATATGCTTGCCGTCCTTGTCAAAGCCAGCCGCTAAACCAATCGGATTTGTAAAAACAAGCCCTGCAGTCTCAATTTGTAATTTTGGATCTTCACATTCAAAGTAAGAACTCGAACCAGGAATGAACTGGAAAAGCTCAAGGGAGTGCATGGCGAGTCGGTGGGCAAGTTCGGCGTCGATCCTAAAGGCCAGAGGCCGAATCACTCTCTTGTAAATGGCCATGCCTATGCTTTCGGGCAGGATAAGATGTTTACCTCGCTAAATCTGGCCACAGAGGAAAATCGATGTCCAAAAAAGACGCATCTTTGTTGCATGACAAGATCATCTGGAAACCAACCCAAGAACAAATCGAAAAAAGTCGACTCTATGCTTTTCTCACGAAACAGGGGTGTAAAACCTATGACGACCTCTACAAAAAATCGATCGAGGATGTCGGTTGGTTTTGGGAAGCTTTTGTCCAAGACATCGCACTTGAGTGGGATGTTCCTTACCAAGCCGTTCTCGATACTTCGAAAGGATGGAAATGGGCAAGATGGTTTGTTGGCGGGAAACTTAATTATGTGCGAAACGCGGTGGACCGACATGCACGGGGAGAAAAACAAAACCAGTTAGCTGTGGTGTGGGAAGGGGAAGAGGGGAGCGTTCGAAAGCTTTCCTATCGCGATCTGTTTACTGAGGTCAACCGAGTTGCACATTCCCTCTTGTCTCTTGGAATCAAGAAAGGAGATCGCATCGGCGTTTTCATGCCGATGACCCCCGAATGCGTCATCGCCACGCTCGCCATTTCGAAGATCGGCGCCATTTACACCCCGATATTCTCCGGGTATGGCGCAGAAGCCATTGCCACGCGATTGAACGACTGCCAAGCCAAGGTGCTGTTTACCTCTGACGCATTTTATCGGCGAGGAAATCTCATCCCGATGAAACAAACGGCTGATGAAGCCTTGAAGCTTTCCCACACGGTAAAGCATTGCATCGTCCATCGCCGCGCAAAAACAGCCGTTCCCTGGAATCCCGGCAAGGACATGGATTGGGATTCGTTTGTCCAATCGCCATCGGGAGAATTGATTCATGGAATTACCGATGCTGAAGATCCCTATATGATTATTTATACTTCAGGGACCACCGGAAAACCGAAAGGGACCGTTCATGTACACGATGGTTTTCCCTTAAAAGCGGCGATGGATCTCGCTTATCATTTCGACTTGAAATCATCCGACACACTTTTTTGGTTTACCGACATGGGATGGATGATGGGCCCCTGGGAAGTTGCCGGGGGATTGATACTTGGCGCAACCATTTTCATCTATGAAGGGGTCCCTGACTATCCCAAACCCGATCGACTGTGGACCTTGATCGAAAAACACCGGATCACAGGGCTTGGTATTTCTCCAACCGTGATCAGAGCGCTTATGCGACATCCGGTCGATCTGGTTAAGAAACATGATTTGAGTTCGCTTCGCTTTCTCGGATCAACCGGGGAACCGTGGAATCCAGAACCATGGCTCTGGTATTTTGAGAACGTTGGGGGAAAGCGATGTCCAATCATCAATTACTCCGGGGGAACCGAGATTTCAGGGGGAATTCTCTCCTGCTCTTTCCTGCAACCCCTGAAGCCAGTCTCGTTTGCAGGGCCGACTTTAGGAATGGATGCCGATGTCGTGAACGAAAAGGGGGAATCGGTGCGTGGCGAAGTGGGGGAGCTTGTCATAAAGAAGCCCTGGGTTGGAATGACCCGCGGATTTTGGAACGATCCCGAACGATACGAGAAAACTTATTGGTCTCGTTTCCCCAATGTTTGGGTTCATGGGGATTGGGCTAAAATTGACTCGGATGGCTTTTGGTTCCTCGAGGGACGCTCCGATGACACGATCAAGGTGGCCGGTAAGCGCATTGGACCTGCGGAGGTTGAATCAGCACTCGTAGGCCACAAGGCGGTATCCGAAGCCGCCGCCATTGGTGTTCCGCACGAGCTCAAAGGAGAAGTGGTGGTCTGTTTTGTAGTGTTGAAACCTGGAAGTAGTCCGGATGAGAAGCTCCGCCAAGAACTGAAAAAGCATGGTGAATCAATGCTGGGGAAGGCCGTGGCGCCTGAAACAATCAAGTTTGTACGCGAAATCCCAAAAACACGAAATGCAAAAATCATGCGACGCGTCATCCGGGCAAAATATCTGGGCTTTTCGGATTTGGGCGACCTCTCAGGGCTCGAGAACCAAACCGCTTTAAGCGAAATCGAAGCCGCCCTCTAGATTAAGCTTTACCGGCTGGTTCTTCGCGCCAGCTGAGATAATACTCCGCCCACTCGATTTTCTCAAGATCTGGATGCACCTTAAGTGGCTTTTGTGCTTCCACCAAAACGGCCACTTCATTCGTTCGATTCTTTGTTTTGCTGGCTTGGATGGCTCCAGGCTGTGGGCCATGGTGAATGCCATACGGATGGAGGGTGATCATCCCTCGATCAATTCCGCTCCGGCTAAAAAACTGTCCATCATGATAGAAAATCACTTCATCAAAATCGATGTTGCGGTGGTAAAATGGAACTTTCACACAGTCGGGATCTTCTTCAAGGGGTCGAGGAACAAACGTTTGAACATTCATCCCTGCTTCTGAGACAAAGGTGGTATGAACGCTCGGGGGGAGATGGCCACGCGGACCCACCACAGGACGAAGATCGGTGACGTTGATGGACCAAATGGATAGGTCTCCTTTCCATCCCACCACATCCATCGGATTAAACGGATAGAAGACACTCGTGAGTTCCCCTTCTCGTTTGATCCGAATCTCCCATTCTTTCTTTTCGTCCACCGGATGGGGTTCAGGTGTTCGAATCACCGCTGGATCATAGAGGGCGTGCTGCCCTAATAATCCCTTTTCGGGGGGATGAAGCATCCCTGAGGTCTCCATGATGACAAAAAAATTCTCTTCGGTTTCAGGTACGAAACGATACGTTGTCCCTTTGGGAATAACAAGATAGTCACCTGAATCATACGGGAGGGTCCCAAAATCGCTCTCAAGCCTTCCTGTGCCGGCATGAATAAAATAAAGCTCGTCCCCATCAGCGTTTCGGAAAAAATAGTCCATGGCTTTTCTGCGCCGAGAAATAGAATATCCAAATTCAGGGTTCGACAGACACAAAGTAGGCAACGCACGTGGATCTCGCTCGTCCGCGCATTCCAGATCTTTCAGCCGGAAAGCCCTTGGACGAAGTGGGCCATCGATTCGTGTCCACGCGGTGGGGGGGTGTGTTCGGTAAAGGTGTGAAGCCGCGCCAGAAAATGCTTCGCGTCCGTGTTCCTCTTCGTAGGTTCCCTCGGGCAAATTTACATGGGCCTGTTTGGCGTACTTACCTTTTTTGAGAGGATACATGTGCTACTCTTTTCCCTTTCGATCGTATCCTCCTCCAGCAGACATTGCATCGACACTCGGAAAAGGTTTCGCAATACTCACCGCGTCGGACCCCTCCCGCTCGGTCCTTGACAAGGTTAACACCCACGGAGTGTCGATGCAATGTCTCCTAGACTACGGAGGAAAAGTAACTGAGCTTTCTTGGCAGATTCTGAAGCCGAAACAAGAATTGTCGAGGTTCGATTTTCTTTGGCCACAAATAAAACTTCTTGTAGGCACGACTCAGGTAGTGCACGATTTGTTCATGAGGCCATCCCTCAAAAAAGGTGGCTGGCCAAACACCCCACGGAAGCTTCTTCTCTTGGATGTATTGGTCATAAAGCGGAGTCCCTGGGAATGGAATAGCAAAATGAAAACTCGCGTAGGTCGGGTTTAGGTTTCGCGCAAACTCGAGGGTATTGTCAAATTCATCTGGTTTTTCTCCAGGAAGACCAAACATGAAAAAGCAAGCGGTCTGAAGACCAAGCTTCTTGACAAGACGCACGCCTTTGTCAATGCTCTCCAAATCAATTTTTTTATTGGTTCCCCTTAAAGCTTCGGGATTAGCACTTTCCACACCAAAATGAATCAAGACACAACCCGCGGCTTTCATGGCTTCCACAACCTCTTCATTCACAGTATCTGCGCGAGTTTGGCACGTCCATCGAAGTTTGTCCTGCACTTTTTGCTTTATAAGCTCTTCACAAAGCTCCAAAGTGCGCTTCTTCGAAACGGTAAACTCGAGGTCATAAAAGTAGGCATTTTTCATCCCCGATTGTTCAATCCCATTGCTCACTTCCTGCGCAAAAACTTGTGGGGTCTTTGTCCGATATTTCCAGCTGTACATCTCTTGGTCGCAAAAGGTGCATTTCCACGGACAACCTCGGCTGGCTTCGAAAACCCCTGTTTTGTCTCCAAGCAAAAGATAGCCGTAACGAGAAATGTCGACGTTATAGTTTTTCACAACCAGTTCATCCATCAAGGGGAGAGCCCCCAACGGGTTCTCAACCAGCTGGCCTTCTCGAAGAAAGCTAACCCCTTGGGTATCTTCCCACCGCCGTTTCGCCAGGAAGTCTCTCAGAACTCCTTCAGGCTCACGACGGATAACCGCATGGACGCCGGTACTCTTAAGGCTCTGCTCTGGAAAAATCGAAGCATGAAGGCCAGACAAAATCACTTTTTCTTTCGGAAATTGCTCGAGGGCTTTCGTAATCCAATTCCATTCGGAATTAGGACACTGCCACATGTGATAAGGTGTGGTGGCAACCACAATCCAATCCGCCCAAGTCAAGAGTCCCTGAAGCCGAGATGGGTCTTCCACGAAGCCATCAAAGATGATGGCTTCGTCCCCCTTCTCATTGACAAAATTAGACATGAGAAGAAGATCGAGCGGAGGCAATGAAAGGTGAATCTTATAGGTCTTCTTCGAAACGAGCCCTGGCCAATCGAGATTAACGAGCAGGAATTTCATGTTCCATCTCCCTTCCAACATCTTTCTTGGACGAAGAAAATCTCCTGTTCGTTCTAACTGAAAGAAAAACAAGAAAGAGCAGTGAAAGAGCCGAGACATATTCGCCACTTTTCCAAAGCCAGCTCTCCCCAAATCGAAGATGAACAACAGGCTTGCTCGGGATCAAGCCGATGAACCCAGGGCTCACAAGAAAAAGAGGATCTCCAGTATCGGCTTTCCAGGTTGGATGATAAGAAAACTTAAGAAAATGGGGACGCCCTGGGCATGGGGTTGTGAGCACAAGTTCATTGAATCTGACTTTGACAGTCGGAGAGCAGTTCTGTAGGTTATTCTCGATTTTCATGTCCTTTGGGAAGTTAGCAACAAGCATCGGCTGCTTTCCGTTATACCGGCGAAACCAACGGTAAAAAGTCCATCTCCAATCTTTGTTTGAAACAAGCATCGGCTTTTTCTTGAAGACTTCTGCAAGACTCGGTTGCTCTTTAACTCGAAAAAGATGCCAAGGACCGAAAATGCCCATCGCTTGCAGCCGAGGGTCTTTCTTGGCCGGCCCCACCATCTCTGTCGTAATGAGAACCAGGTCCCCAACGCCCAAGAGCAGCAATCGGGGTATCGCTTCGGAGAGATTGTAATGTGGGCAATCATAGTCTCGCAGCGGGCAGCTTGGAGTCTTACTGATTTCTGCTTGAAGATCATACACCATCGGTGCAAGAATCGAAGGCATGATGTAATCACTTTCAAGGGTAGCTCTGTGAGAAAAATAGGGAAGCAATTCAAAGGTTCGCACCGTCCCAGTCCCAAAGGTCACTGGATTATGCTCGTAGATCACTCGCGGATCAGAAAGATTCCCCTTTAAAGCCCTCGTTAAGTTCATTAAGTCTCGGTAGAGCGGCTTGGTTTCCCAACTTGAAAAATTCCACGCGATCCACGAATGAATATCAGGAGCATTGAAATTGGCCCACCAAATTAGAAGCACCACCAAAGGCAAGGTGCCAACTAAGATTACTTTTTCATGCATTCTTCTCAAGATCTCACTGATGAGCAGAGCCGAAAGAATGCACAAAAAGAGATAGATCTGGGGGAAAGCGCGAACATCCACCAACCCAAAGGCTGGAAAGATGAAATAAAGCAGAATGTATTGCAAGGTTGGAAGCAGCCAAATACCGATAGACCCCCGAAAAAAGCTTCCTTCGTTCTTGTCACTCGAAAGAAACTTGAGCGTCAGTGGTCCGAGCAAGAGCACCGCAAACATCGGATAAAAAATGCGAGGGAAAACCTCTGCCATTACACTTGCAAATTTCCACTGGATCGGGAAAGGGGTTGTCCATGGATGGTTCATGATGAGCGGAATGATGAACCAAGCCGACAGGAGAATTGAAAATAGCCCCGATAACAAGCATTTCGTGAGTCGGCTTTTCCGGTTTCCAAAGGGGAAAAACAATCCGATAGAAAGCAGAAAAACCGGGACCGATAGCTCCACATACCCGTGGCCAAATGCCACGCAAGCGAACAGGATCGAAGAAACAAATGGGAACCGATCATTTCGGATTTCTGAACCCAGTGCACCCACGGCTAAAAGTAGGAAGCACAATGCGTAAGCATGTGCAAACTCTCCCGCAAGAATGGATAATGCGTTTCCTCCCCACATCGAGTAAGCTTGGTTGCAAAGGAAAAACAAGCTAAATGTTGCTCCAATCAAAGGAGCCGGGAAACGCCATCCGAGACCTCGCAAACTCCAGTATACCGAAACTGGGAGCAGGATAATCGGGAAGAGTGTTCCCACATTAAAGGCGGTTCCAAGTGGCAAGAACCACGAGAAAAACGCCATGACGAAGAAAGCCAATGGGAAATAGTGGACCAAGAGGGGCTCACCGCACAGATTTCCTGGATTCCAGAATCGTACGGCATGATGGGGTAGGCCAAACTTCACCAGAGAAAAAAAGGTCCAAAAGTGCATGTCTCCGCCGGTAGCAAAAGCACCTTTTGACAAAAGATCCGGAGGAAAGAAATAAAGGAGGAAACTGAGGATGAGGAGCAATCCGACTCGGTTCACCCCTGTTTTTTGCAAGACTAATTTTCTTAGAAACTCCGATAGAGCCATGACTTTTTATCTCGAAGAAGTCTCCAACAACGAAAAATATGGCGGTATCGATAGTAGGCTTCGTACCAAAGATTGAAATGACTGGCTCGTTGATCGTCGCACTCAATCCCGATTTGCACAATCCGCTTCCCTTGAAGGTGAAGGTACAAGCACAGCTCGAGGATATAACCGGTCCAAGAATCGAGAAAGGGGAGAACATCGAGTATCGCCGATTTTCGAAAAGCTTTCGCCCCAATTGAATAGTCCGATACCGTGAGGCCAAAAAAAAGCTGACTGAGAAGAATATAGAATTGGCTTCCCACGATCCGAACAAGTGATCGACGCTGATGCCCCATCAGCTTAGAGCCCACCAACATGTCGCAGTGAATCAGCAAATCTCTCGCGTAATCAAGAAACATGAGCTCGGATGAGAGATCCGCATCAATGAAAACCAAAAATTCTCCTCGTGCCTCTCGTACCGCTAAAGCAAACGCTTTTCCCGCTCCACGCTCCGGGACGCTCAGAAAACGAAACCAAGGGTATTGGACCATGAGCCTCTTGCCGATCTCAGCGGTAGCATCGGTTGAGCCATTATTCACCACCAAGATCTCATAAGAGAATTGACCCCTTGAAAGGTATTGACGAAGCGTTTCAATCGATTTCTCTAAAATGCTTTCTTCGTTGTAGACAGGAATGATGATGGAGAGCATCGGAGGAATCTACTTTGTTCTTGTCCCCTGGAATACCGCGACCGCGGTTAAGGCCAAGGTCAGAACTGCAATAGCCCATCCATATCTTTGGAAAAAAGTCTTATGCACAATCAACAAGTTCGAACTTGAAAAGGTACCAAAGTGGTGCCCGTTTTCATCGTAATCAATCACCGTGTATATCGGGTAAACGCTTTTATCCGTTCCCATTTGATTGAGGAGCTCAATTCTTGCTTCCCTCGTCTCATAAGGGGAGAGAGAGAGCTCTCTCTCATAAGAAGCCGCATGAAGTTCTCTTGGAAGAAACAAGTCAAAATGCAAGTGGAGCGGATGATCGGAAAGATTTTGGAATGTTAGAGGAAGGCGACTACTTTTCTCAATCGAGACATTCTTCATGTTACAGAAAACCTGGGGGGTACTCGCCTCCTTCCATACAAAGGGCGCAACTGAAGGAGCTGAAAACGGATACTGACTCTTGTCGGTGTAGTTCACCAGGATTTCAACAAAATACTTTCCTGGATTCTTCCCTTTCCAAGGAACAGAAAAATGAAAAGTTGTATTCTTTTCTGCCGGAAGATTGTCTAAAGTTTTCGAGGAGAGCTCTATGCTTTCAATCCGAATAATCGAATTGACATTGTATGCCGCCTCATCCCCTTTGTTGGTGATCGACACGCTGACTTGAAGCGTGTACGTGGTTGGGGTTACCATGGCCGTCACTTCAGGCGTGATTACACTGGCTTGGGCCCCCTTCCACAAGGCCGCTGAAAGGGTAAGAACAACCAGGAGTTTCTTCCCCATCAAGGCAATGGAGCGCTCATGTCTTTACCACTCCCGTTGTTCACGATGGCTAAATAGACCACCTCATAACCTGCTGACAATGCAATGCCAAACGGAGCTTGTGTTCTCAAGAGGTCTTGGTCGAAAACAGCATAGGGACTAACCAGCGTTTTGTTTGTGTTAATGGGGTTGCCGCGCCCGTTACTGTAAAACGTTTTCCAATTCGTGTCCCGATCGTATTGAACGGAAGAGCCGAAAAAGGTTAACGAATTGTATTGTTTGCTGACATCCCCTGGATAGTTGGGAGAAGCCGAATTTAAATGTACCGTCCACTTAATGGAAGGGTCGTTGGCTCCATTGGGAATTGAGTACGGATTTGATCCGATTTCCATCATCGAGGCCGAAACAACAAGGTTATTCAAGTCAGTCATATTTTGGGGATCCATCTCGATTTTTCTTGGAGTAATGAGTCCCAACAAGTCTGGGTTGGTGCTTTTGTAATTGCTGTTGGTCGTAATGTCAACACCTGTTTGCACTCCGCTATCGATGTGGGGGGTGTAGTCATGATCATGATACTTGATGCTCCCTGTGGCCGTAATCTTTCCTTCGGCGACTACGGTGACTGAGCCGTTCACCATACCGCTTATCTCTACATTCCCTTTAACATAAATCACTGGGACTGGCACATAACCTGGCTGATTTGGATCGCTGAATTGTAAGTGCATTGGCCAAGCGTCGCTCCACCAGCCGCCTCCGTTTCCGGCCGCGCTATACTGCTGCTGGCCTAATCCGTTAATGGACTGAAAGCCCGAAATGTTCACCGAACCGTCCGCGTTAAACTGAATCTTGTAGGGGGCGTTCCCGGTTGAGGTGTGATTTTCTGTCCCGTCAGGGTTAAAAATCGTCGTTGGATCCCAATTGGGTGCGCTACTTGACGCGACATAATTAGCGTTATTGGGATCTTCGGTTGAAATCGCAAAACGATTCCCGATCGGACTTGAATTGCTTTTATAGTAAGCGTCGTGTTCCATGCTGAAAGCATTCCCGCAACTTGGAGTACTCGCATCACACAAAGCCGCATTCGGGTTAAGAACAACTCCTCCGGTACCCGGGGTCCCGGAAGCCTTTGCGTATAAGTCGTCCATAATCTTTTGAACCTGAGACGACTTCACGTTAGTTCCATCATTCGGACTGGGCAACCCTTGTTGCGGAGCTTGGCTTCCGGTGTAGAGATTGGCTGTTGATGGAATCTCGATCGCCGATTGACTTTGAACCGCCGGTCCATTCCCATTTCCCGCGACTTGAACTGTGGCGGTGCTAAACCCATTGAATTGGGGATACGGAGAGATGCTCGGGGGAACAATATTCAGGTTTCCAGCCACATAAATCCTATTGAAATTGCTTGTTTGGGCCCCGCCCAATATGGGGGCGTTCGCATTGACGTTGGTCCCTAGCGAACTTGAAAACTCGCTCGTCAAGAAAAATGGATCTGTGTAAGTTTTGTTCACATTCAGCGTTTGGTTCGGACTTCCGCTAAACAAGGTGTATTCGGAGTAGGTCATCGGCTTCACAATCGCATGCAAAACGCGAAATGAAGAAAGATTGCCCGGAGTATTCCCCACAGCTCCAAGTGCATACACTTGCACGCTTCCTTGGGTTCCAGCCATGAGAAAAAAGCTCATGTACCCAATGGTAGCGTTACTCGAAGCATCGGTGACTGGAAGCCCGTAAACACTGTTCTTCCAACCGGCTTGGCCTATCGCCGAGAAAAAGGAAGCTGGCATTGGCCATGCCATGTTGGTGAGAAGAACGCTTGTCCCGACATTCTGAGAATTGATCTCGGGAGCGGGTCCAGTTCCGTCGGCAAATCGTTGAATGTTCCCTCGGCAATACTCAAGAGCAGTCTCTGCGAGGAAAAGCCCTTGGGTATTCGCCCTGGAAAATGTGGAAAAAATTCCGGTGGTAAAAAGCGCCATGCCAGCAATTAAAAAGATGACGCTAAGCCATAGGACAATCACAAGGACCGAACCGAGTTCCTTTTTTCTTCTTCTAAACATGCCTAATCCCACCTTTAAAAAATGAAATGGTTGTAGTTATTGATAATAGCGAATAAACGTGTAGGTACTGAAAGGAAGCGGTTTATGCTGAAGCATCATGTCCGCGAGAGGGGTGCCAGACACCAAAGCATTGTATCTTGCCGTTTCAGCAATAACGACGCTTACGGAGGCCTGGGTGTAAAGTGTCCTCACTTCGAAATTGGAGATGGTGAGCTTTGGATCTGAAATGAACTTGCGCACCCGGCCAAAGCCGAAGGGGGGACCAACAAGAACCCCGTTGTTTGATTCTTCCATCCAGATAACTGGGGATCCCCCTTGGGTTGTTCCATACCAGTAAGTAAAAATGTCTTTGGTCGGATTCGCATCCAAAGAAAAAGCAACACACTTGGGAAGCCCATTCCCGCAAGCATTGGGATTAAATCCACCGCAATTAAAGGCTGCGTTTCCAGCAAAGTCTCCATCGCTGCAGGCTAGGGGTGTTGAGGCAGGAGGTTCAAGGGCCAATCCTTGCACCGGAAAAGAAGGTGGCGTTGCCGTGAGCGGGGATACAATTCTGACCGATTGCCTCAAATCAGTTCCAATGACAGACAAGATGCTATTCGCAAGGGTTTGGGCGTTCGACTGATAATCCGTTTGTGCCGCACTTTGCACGGTGGTTCGAAAAAGCACAACAAAAACATCAAGGAGAAGCCCCATAATCGCGATGGCTACCAGCATTTCTGCTAACGAAAATCCTCCGCGCGAGAGCGGCCTTTTCTTTCCCGCTGTTACTAGAAATTGCGTCATCATCAGAGATCCGGGACCGTCGTGGTTGTCGTGGTCGTGGTGGTGGTCGTGGTCGTGGTCGTCGTCGTCGTCGTCGTGCTCGTTGTCGTTGAGGTCGTCGTGACGTCCGTGGTGGTGGTGGTGGTGGTCGTCGTCGTCGTCGTGCTCGTGTCAGTACCACAGCAACCCAACGTGCTCGTGGTGGTGGTGGTGGTGGTGGTGGTCGTCGTCGTGGTTGATCCTGGGATGGTGCTTGAGGTGCTTGAGGTACTCGTTGTGCTTGTGGTGGTGGTCGTCGTGGTGGTCGAAGTGGTGGGAACGTTCACGGTAACGGGAAGGCCCGGATTTCTCGGAAACGTGGAAGCGGGTTGGGCCATGTAAGAAACAACCGTGGCCTCCTTGGGAGCCCCGTTTTCCTGCCAACTCACGTGAACAGTAATTTTCTCTCCAAAATGGTTAACAGGGTCCGGATCGAGTGAATTTTCGGGAGTTACAATCAAATAGCTGTTGGCCGAATCGAACGGTGGACCGAAAAGCGTGGGTGAATTGACCCCCTGCCCACCCGGGCCATAGAGAGTCGCAAGTTGAGCGTAGGGGAGGCGCGGATCGCCCACAATAAGCGTTTGGGTCCCCGTTGACATGCTTTTTACGCGATCGATAATCCCTGCAGCCAATTGAACCGCAGAAAGCTGGTCCTTGGTGAGGCGGGTACCTTGAGCACTGGAAACAAACATGAGAAAGAAAAGGACCAGGGTGGAAAGGATGAATACCGCTACCATCACCTCTAGAAAGGTCTGGCCTTTTTCTCGAACAACCTGCACGTGCATGTGACCCCCTGCGTGGTATATCTATTCTACCAGATTTTCATCTGAAAATCAAGAATTTTACCTATTCTGAGGTAAGCTCAGGACTCCTTTTGACTCTGTTTACAACTTATACCCTTCCGAAGGGTCAGTGAAAAGCTTGTCGAACGTGCCGTAAGGAGAAAATATGGAGAAAAGAAAACAACTTATTGTTAATAATACCTATAAGGTCATCAATATTCTCTTGGATCTCTCCTTTTGCAAGGCGTATCAAATCCTTGGGCTGGTCGATAACAAGTCGTACTATCTCATCGACTACGACCAAAAAAACAATTCATTCTTGCTGAACGAAGAGATGCGGCTTTGGACTGATTCGAAAGAGTATCCCTTTCCCCAGATCACGGATTCCTGGGAAGAGGACAATGTTCTCTCCGTTGTCCTCCCGCAGTTCCAAGGAACGTCCCTGAGCCACCTCCTCCGAATGAGTGCAACACCGCTTCTGGAAGAAAAAATCTTTTCTTTCATGCCCGAGCTTAAAAACATTTTTGAGAGTCTCTATGATCTGCGTATCGCAATAAAAGACACGCATGGAATTGCCGAACGCATCTTTTATTCCATCGATGGAAAAATTCGCGTGGTACCCACACTGCTTTACTATATTTTTGAACGAAAAGACGAGCTTCCGAATCCCTTTGTTCGAGACATCCAAGAAACACCCGCTACAAGCTACATCAAGACTTGGGGGGGGGGTCCTTTGCTTTCTCCTCACGCAAAGTTATCCGACTGAATTTGGCCTTGAGGAATCGCAAAAACAAAGACTCAGACCCGATACTCTGGAGTACCTGGACCTTTTGATTTCGGGAAGCTTCGGCTCTTTTGACACGGCCCTCGAGGCCCTAGAGAACCTGAAAAAGGCAAGAGAACGAGTGGTCGTCGCGGTCACGAAAGAACCGATCAAGAAAGAGAAGGCCCCCGCGCGAGTAAGGGAGCCGGGGCGACCGCTTTTGGCCACCCTCGCAAGCGTGTTCATCGAAATCTTGGTTCCGGTGGTGCGAACCCTGGTTCTCATTGTTCAGTTCGCGGCCTTTGTTTTCTTCCTCGTCATTACTTACTACGTTGAAAGAGTTAAGGGCATTTTTCGCTTTTTTGTCCGAACCTATCGAATGCTGATTAGCCTCAGATTGGAAGACATACAAGACTATTTCCGATCAACGGTTACCGAAGCACGCAAAGAGATTGCGAAAGCCGGAACAACAATCCAAGAACTCTTCCCGGTCAACCGCATCGAGCTTCTAAACTTCACTCGACACTTGGCGGTTTTGTTGCATGCGGGTGTTCCCTTAGCACGTAGCCTTGAAATCTTGTACAAACAATGTGAAAACAAGCGCTTTGCTGATGCGGTCGGTCGAGTGTATCGAGCCGTAATCAGCGAAGGCTATCCTCTTTCTAAGGCGATGGCTTTGTGCCCTCGAATCTTTTCTTCGCTTTATGTCAACATGATGTCAGCTGGAGAGGTCTCCGGAAAGCTCGACACGGTTCTTGATCGGATTGGTCAATTTCTCGAATCGGATCTCAAACTCAGACAGAAGGTTAAGGCGGCCTCAACCTACCCGATCGTGATTGCCGTGGTAAGCTTCTTGTTTTTTTCTTTTTTTGTTTACATCATTCTCCCCAAATTCATGATGATTTTTGATGGGCTTAATGTGCCACTCCCCCTTCCCACTCGAATCCTCATTGCCTTTGTTAACTTTGCTCACTCTCCGATCACGATCCTCATCACGTTTGTGATCGCAACGATCGTCTTTTTCCCCTTATTCGCCTTCCTCCGATCGGTCCTTGGAAAGGAAAGGGTCGACCTCTTGAAATTAAAGCTCCCAGTCTTTGGAAAGATTTACAAGAAAATTCTCTTGGCTAGGTTTTGTTCCACGTTTGGCTCGCTGATTGATTGCGGTGTGCCACTTCTCGAAGCACTGGATGTGACGGGAAAGGCCTCAGGAAATGAGTTCTTCTATGGGATGATCCTTGAGATGTCAGAAGAGGTCCGTGTTGGGCTTACCTTAAATTCCATCATCGAAAAAATTCTCTTTTTCCCGTCTATTCTGCTTTCCATGGTGAAGGTGGGGGAAGAATCGGGAACCCTCCATCAGATGCTCCTTCGGTTGTCGGACATTTACGAAAACGAGGTTACCTTAGCGCTTCAGCAGTTTGTGGCCCTCATCGAACCAATTCTCATGGCCGTTATGGGTGTAGTGGTTGGATTTGTGATTCTTGCTGTCTTCCTCCCGGTCTACTCAATCCTGCAAGGGATTCACTGAATTAGCGGAAAATGGCGCGCCCGGAGGGGTTCGAACCCCCGACCTACGGCTTCGGAGGCCGTCGCTCTATCCAACTGAGCTACGGGCGCACGAACGTCTGAATCTGCCTTAGCAGATTCACTCCGCCTACCTTTAAACTGCAAATCAAAGGCGGAGCATGTTCTTTTCCAAGAAAAACCCAGGTTTTTCTTGGAAGAAATCTTTTCCTGAAGTGGAGCAGAACCTCCTGTTCTGCGTAATATGGTGTATATTCGGCTGGACTTGTTTCCCTGAAGCTCAATTTACTGACTGATCAGGAATGGTCCATCCGTGCTCTTCATCTTGATGAACATGTTAAACGTGACGCGATAACCCTCTTTAGAAGGTCTCACGGCGTGATAGTGGGATGAATCAAAAATAATTAATTCTCCCCTTTGAGGTTTAATCAGATAAGAAGACCTTGGATGGTCTGTGTGCAAATCAGGATGTTGCATAAGGAGCTCACGATGCGCTCCATATTTGCCTGATAACCATTCCTCAATTTCAGGCTTTTTCATGATCAGGAGCTCTCCCCCTCGTTCAGGGACAATCAGGTAAACGTTGGCAGCAAAATTGCGTGGGCACTCGTCAGACTCATCAGTATGGGGGTCGCTCTTTGTCCCCGGAGCGTATACCCATCCTTTTCCGGCGTACTCTTTTTCACCATAATAAGTAGAGACCTCTGCTCCATGAGGCCAGGCAGCACTCAAAGAACGAAGCACTTCGCTCAGAGGATCCATTCTGCCAACGACGGCTTTCATTTTTGAGGCCGTTGTTGCACGGCTTGGAAGTCCTCTGTCTTCTGTTTCATAGATCGTTTGTAAGTCTTCGCATCTATTATACGACGGATATTTGCGGTTTGTGTCAAGGTTAGCTTCCAATCTGACCCGAGCAGATTCATCCATGATCCACTCTCCGAGCCTGTCCCCTGTATCTCCATCGTAAAAATCCTGGACACGAATGGCAACGGTATCGCCATTGACCAATTGGGTCAAAGATTTGGCGGTGAATTGCTTTTCCAAAAAAAGAATCCCTCGGTCTTCGGAGATCCGGCTCTTTTTGGCTAAACTCTTTCTGGGTGTAATCATGTTTTGAAGCCTTATTTTACAATAAACCAGTTATCTATGCAAGCTTAGAACAATGAAAAATGTTGCCAACTTGTTAATTTCTTGATTTGCAGACAAAATTTCGGATTAAGAAATGGCTTTAGTTGTGGGGGAGGTGCGCGTACTCCAACTTGACCCGATCGGGGTCCTCAAAGAAAACGGAGAAATAGCCTTTGCCGTATTCAGGATACTCTTTGGGGCCCCCATACAAAACTTTGATCTTGTTTCTAAGCAAGAAATTCTTGTAAAAATCGGTCACATGTCTTTCACTTGGCGCTTGAAACGCCAGGTGGTTCAGCCCAGGTGCCTTGCGGTGAAACTCGCGCTTACGCTCTGCTTGGCTTATCCAGAAGCTAACCTCTCCATCGGAGTATCCGATCACTTCTGAATCAGCGTAAACTTTCTCAAACTTCCATTTTCGGAAAAGTCTCTCATAAAAATTCCGCGATTTCCTGAAACTCGATACATTGATCTGGATATGATGAAACTGCGCCATGCTTTTCATTGCAACAATAGGTTCTTCGCAGGCTTACGAAATACTTGCTCAGGCCGTCACGGATCTTCATTTTGGGCAGCTTGACTTTGAGTTTTGGAGACAGGAGAATATTGCGCACCCATCGCCGTCTGGGGGATTTCCCACAGATTATTGCCACCCGATTGATTGTTCACCACCCAAACATTTCTCTGTGCATCAATGGCCAGGGCCACGGGATTAGGCATGGGATAACTCGCCACAATTCTACCCGATGGGTCGAGCTCCACCACACCATTCATCGGATTGGCTACCCAAACATATCCGGCTTGATCTGCGACCACGCGGTCAGGCCCGAACTTCCAGTCTCTAGTATCCAGGTGAGTTCGATTGAGAATTTGTCCAGTCGGGCTCAGCTTCACAATTTCATGCGCATCGGTTCCTACCCAAACGTTCCCAGAGGGATCAAGCGCAATTCCCTCGGATGAACTCCCCACATCATACTTCCCAATCGTCGTTCCAAAGGGGTCAAGCTTTATGATGATGTTTCTTTGATGCTGAGTGACCCAAATGTTACCTGAACCATCAGCAGCCATCTGCGCGGGGAAGTCACCATGTGCATCGAAGTGAAGCTGCCCCTTTACCATCGCACCAGGATCGAGTAAGGTTATGTTCTCTCCGTAGCTTGGGCACGCATATGTATACGTTCGATCGCATACATGTCTTGACTTCCACTTCTTTTCATCCCGATCGTAGTACGATTCGTATTGAGGGACCGTGTAAGAACACGTGTTATCTACTGACCAATAACCAGCCGCCCAGAGTGAGCCGGAGGCATCCATGGCGAAGTCGATCACTCGGTTGACATTGGGGATATACGATCCGCCAACTCTGTTGCCGTTTTCGTCCAGCACCACGATCGTGCCGTTGTCCGTTAGCACATCGATGCTTCCATTGACATCCTGAATCATGAGATTTCTTGTGTCATAGAGACCCACTGTCGTAGGAATGTTGGGGATTACCTCATCGATGCTCCCTGACGGATTTAGTTTTGTGATCGTATTGACATCGGCATTCGCGACCCAGAGATTGCCAGACCGATCAATCATGAGATCATGACTGTTGATTCCAGAAAAAAATGTCCGAATCTCGGTAGGGGTCTCCGCTCCAAATCCCGGGAAGAACAGATTGATTAAAACGAGAAAAACGAAGAATCCAACGATTCTCTTCACGGATCCACGCTCCTTTGCCGACTCATCACGGTTAGACACTGAAAAATCGAAAAGGTTGGTTGCTGAGGATATTGTTCGACTGCTTCAATAGGCCGTAATGCCAAGAATAGGGGACATCACGCAATTACTCCTCGCCCAAGGCTTCCAAGTCCGCAAGATCTTTCTTTCTCCCCGTGGCCCGCTTGTTTCGAATGAACTCCGCTTTGCCAATATAGTAAACGCTTAGATCCGCATACGTTCCCGCTAAACGATTAGGGAATATTTCTTCCCAAGATACACCGCTTAGTGACATAAGAATATCAATTCGGACCGGCGCAATTCCAAGCTGAACCACTTTGTCGGATCCGACAAAATCTTCAACGGCCAAATTAAGAGAACCAAAGCCGAAATCCTGAAGGGCCTTTAAAACACGTTCGGCGTTTTTCGAATCGGGCCGAATAAGAATGTCCAAATCACCAGTATATCGAGGCACACCATAGAAGGCCAGCGCGTAGGCGCCCACGATCAAGAAATCAACTTGACGGGCGTTGAACAATGCGAGCAGTTCTCTGAAGTCTTGCTCCACTTCCATGCTGCTCCCTCCTCAAATGCTCCACTGCAGAGATCCGCTCTTCGGGACTTTTTGAAAGCCAAAAAACAAGGTTCTCCTTGATCTCCGAAAATTGCTTCAAGTTTCGTTTTCGTACAACTTTTTCCATCTTGCTCATGCCATTATTCTAACAAAAATCAGCCCCACGTGCAAGCGAAAAGTGGCGCGCCCGAGAGGGATTCATCTTTTTCCTACCTCAACCTCTTCATTCCTATTTTAGATGGGAAAAAGTGAATGGGAAATTTTCGCCGAACGAAAGTGAGGAAGAACGCAGCAGGATGCGAAGTGAAAGAAAATTTCCCTGTGCTGAAATCGGCAAATACGATGTTTGCCGATTGAGACTTTCGAACCCTCTCAGAAAAAAGATATTGGCGCGCCCGAGAGGGTTCGAACCTCCGACCTCAAGATCCGCAATCTTGCACTCTATCCAACTGAGCTACGGGCGCACATCGGGATTGGGAAATTTGCGGATTTTAAGATTTCGGAATTGAACAAGGAACATCCTGTTCGAAACACCAGTTTTAAGCTAACAACATCCTCATTGGCTGGAGCTGACGAGTGAAAGGATTGAAAATTAATCCTAGTATCTCCAAGGTCACAACACCCAAGAGTGCTTCATCCTCTGGGTTTCCAAGAATCACCGGAGTATGCCCTTCTCCCTGAGCTAGAGAAATGTGGCATTCAGAGATCTCACGTCCGACGGCTGTCCCGTCCGCCAAAGTAAAAGTCATCGATCGCTTCGGAGACAATCCTATTTTTTTCCAGTCCTTGCAAGGGAGTAGAGTATAAGTCGCCCCACTATCAACCAAGAACCGAATCACAGCTTCTTTTTTGGTCGGCCCGGTTACAACGCCTTCGATGAATGTAATCCCCATAGTTAGAGAACCATCGGTATTGGCTTCAATTCTCGCTTCAGAGGGTCAAGAGACAATCCCAATGCTTCCAAAGTTAACGCTCCAAGTAAAGTCGAGTCGTCGGGTTCACCAAAGATGACATCTGCCCCTCCGATTCTTTCTCCGTACTTGAAAAGGGCAATTCCGGTTTTCCTTGTAATTTTTTCTCCATTAGCTAAACGAAATTCCTGAATCCCAATTGGCTTGATTCCAAGTCTCTCCAAAATATCCCCAGGAACAACAGAATGGATGGCTCCTGAATCAATAAGAAATTCAAGCGGAATCCGTTTTTCCGGAAAAGCGGGGTTTCCAATTTCTAAATCCAAAAAAGTTAAGCTCACCGGCTCTTCTCCTGGCTTCAATCATACCAGAAAAGACACAAAAATTCAACAAACGCTAACTGGCTATCTCATGAATCCGCGTGTCATTTTCCCCTTACAGAAGCGATGGCGTCGATTTCCACACGAGCTCCTCTGGGGAGTCCTTTTACGCCTATCGTAGACCGTGCCGGATAATCAGGTCTTAAAAAATTGGCATAGGCCATGTTCATTGCGTCAAAGTCATCTATATCTGTCAAGTAAACGGTCGTTTTTATCACGCTCTCGAAGCCAGAATCGTGGTAATCGAGGATTCTCCTCAAGTTGTCCATGGCTTGGCGAGTTTGCTCCACCGTGCCACCTTCCACGAGCTGCCCGGTCTCTGGGCTGAGGCCAAGCTGTCCGGAAACAAAGAGTAGGCCATTCCATTGCTTCGCTAACTGGTAGGGGCCAATCGCCCTTGGAAGATTCGCCTCTTTCATAGCACGTTCGGCTTCATTTGCAGTTTGAAGGGCTGAAAGACCCAAGTTTGAAGCAAATCGCATCAATTCT
The DNA here is from genome assembly GCA_013286945.1 of Candidatus Melainabacteria bacterium. GTDB lineage: Bacteria > Vulcanimicrobiota > JABDET01 > JABDET01 > JABDET01 > JABDET01. The sequence continues at coordinate 5,108 of JABDET010000019.1, read as the reverse complement.
TTGACTCTTTGATCTTTTGTAGGTCTCTCCATAATCTGGACGACACAACTTAGTACCGATTCATCAACCCCCATAGATCTTGCCTGCTCCACGAGGAATCTTGGATCCATCATGACGTCGAGATTCGAAATCACCCTTCCTATAAAAGATAGGTGTGTCCCTTGTGCCACGAACGGAGAGACGGATTTTATTGCTGGCGAGATAGGGTCTGGCATGATTTTTCTCCTTTTCGATGTTTAGAGATTGGGTTACGATCATGGAGTATAACAAAGTAAAAAATAAAAGTCAATGAGCAAAGTGTAAACAAAGGTTCATCGACAGCGAAAAACATTGTTCAAATCCCACCACTCATGGGCTGCGGCAGGACCCCGAACACGGATGTTCGGAGATTACTCATTTACATCTCCCATGGATGGTGTGGAGTGCATTTTTTGTGGGGCCCCGCGGCAGGATGCCGCGGATATATTGATTTGGATTAGCATTAACACCGTTAAGGACAAGGATGTCCGCTGGCGGAGAGGGTGGGATTTGAACCCACGATGCGGGTTTAAGCCCACATAGTCGCTTAGCAGGCGACCGCCTTAGACCGCTCGGCCACCTCTCCATAAAAGAAAAAACCAACCGTACTGGTTAGTTTTTTCTCTTCAAAACAGGGAAAGGCCTTCCCTCTACACTTTGACCAATTCACCTAACGTTCGAACTGGCATCACCACGTAAATAAAGTCATCTCCCGCATCGGGGCGAATGACTCCTGGGCTCGTCGGTTGCCCAAACTCGAGTCTAACCTTTTCTTCCGCAAGGACGCCCAAGGCATCAATCAAGTATTTCGCATTGAACGCAACCGTCACCTCAGTCTTGTCCCCTTTTTTTAAATTATCCACTTTAAGCTCTTCATAGGCTTGCCCTAAATCTTGCGTATTAGCTGTAATCACCATCTTGTTTCCCGATAGGTTCACCTTGACGAGTCGTGGACTTTCTCGATCTTGTGCAAGAATGCTGGCCCTTCTCAAGGACTGCAATAATGCTTCTTTGTCCACTTTCACACCCGTCTCGCTCTTTTCCGGAATAATCTGCTCAAATTGTGGAAACTGCCCTTCCAGCAAACGAGAGAAAAACAACGTGTCACCTAACTTGAACACAATTTGATGTTCGCCTAAATAAATTTCAAACGAATCGCTTGAATCTTTTAAAATCTTTCCTAACTCGATCAGCGCTTTCGCAGGCACAATCAAGGATCTTACGATGGTATTCTTTGGAATCTTCACCGTTCTCTTGGCCAAACGATAGCCATCCAATGCCACTAACGTCAATTTTTCCTTATCAAACCCAAACAAGACTCCCGTGAGTACTGGATTATCTTCTCGAGGAGGTGAAGCGGCAAACAACGTATCTCTCAAAACCCCTTTAAAGGTCTCTTGGGATAGTGTTATTTTTGATTCTTTGGGTGTTTCAGGAAGCACCGGATATCCATCGGCTGGAATCACATTGAACTTGTATTGGAACCCTTCTCCCTTCACTTGAATCACGTTGTGTTCTGGCTCCAACTGAATTTCGACTGTCCCTTCGTTGAGGCGGGTAACGACGTCGAAGAAAACACGAGCGGGAATCGTTGTAGTTCCTGATTCTTCCACTTTAGCCGAAACTAAAGTTTTCATCCCGATTTCAAGATCGGTGGCTGCAAATCGAACTCCCTCAGCACTTGCTTCCACCAAAATGTTTTCAAGAATGGGCAACGTGGCTTTTGTGCTTACAACACGTGACACAGGTGCAAGGGCTGCTTCGAGTAAAGCTTTTTCACAGGTGAATTTCATAATAAACCTCCTTTAGTAAAACAACTCATCATCATCATCAAGCTGTGAATTGGGTGCATAACGTCAAAAAGTGGCGAGTATAAAGGGAAAACGTAAGAGGACAACTCGGGGAGAGGCCGGTGGAAAGATATGCAATGGAATCCAAGGGAATAGGCTTCACATCTTTTTCACATCTTTTTTGCCGAGTTATCAAAGGTTTATCAAACATGGTTTCTGAGCTTCTCAATGATTACTTTTAAGGTGCCTGCAATGGTTGGATCAGAGGCGAGATTTTGAATTTTCCCATAAGCATGAAGCACGGTGGTGTGATCTCTTGCGCCGAATTCCTCGCCAATATGAGGAAAGCTTGCACCGGTAAGTTCTCTGCAAAGATACATGGATATTTGTCGAGGTTTTACAACCCGTTGGTCACGTTTAGCGGCCTTGAGTTCCTCCACGGTAACCCCAAAATAGTCGGCAACCACTTTTTGGATCATGGGAATAGAGACGTATTGTGGGGAGGGATCATGAAGAATGTCTTTCAGGGCTTCTTGCCCAGAGGCTAAATTGATCGGCATATTCTTTAACGAACAAAACGCAATGACGCGATTGAGTGTTCCTTCCAGTTCTCGGATGTTGGAAGAAACTCGTTCGGCAATATAGGTGATAACATCATTTGGAACATGCATGCCGTCCATCTCCGCTTTTTTGCGTAGAATCGCTTCTCGGGTTTCGAGATCGGGCGTTTGAACATCGGCAATCAAGCCCCATTCAAACCGAGTGCGAAGGCGCTCTTCCAAGGTTGGAATTTGCTTGGGTGGTCGGTCGCTTGAAATCACAATTTGTTTTGATGCGCCATACAATTCATTAAACGTGTGAAAAAACTCTACTTGCGTTCTTTCTTTTCCAACAATAAATTGGATGTCGTCAATTAAGAGTAAATCAACACTTCGATATCGATTGTGGAATTGACTGATGGTATTTTCTTGAATGGAATGAACCACTTCATTCGTAAATTTTTCAGCCGAAAGGTAAACCACTTTAAGATAACTTGCTTTGCTAAGCACGTGATGAGCAATGGCATGAATAAGATGGGTTTTCCCAAGTCCCACCCCTCCGTAAATAAAGAAAGGGTTGTAAGCTTTTGCGGGCGCCTCCGCGACAGCCAAAGCGGCTGCATGAGCAAAATGATTCGAACTCCCTACCACAAAGGTACTAAAAGTAAACTTGTTGTTCAGTGTTGTGTGCTTGTACCTTGAAATTTCGGTCGAAGGCTCTGTCGAAGTCTCCGGGGAACTGGGCTGCTGCAAGGAGGCATCAATGGTAAACTCGAGTTGCACATTGGTTTGCTCCATCGAAGCCAGCGCTTCTTTAACATTGTGAATGAGCTTTCGTTCGATCCAATCCTTCGTTAACTTATTGGGAACTGCAATTTTGAGCTTGTTGTTTTGCATGGAAACAGGGTAGCTTGATTTAAAAAAGGTCTCATAAGTTGGTGTTCCAAGCCTTTCTCGCAGGATAGAGAGGCAATCGGACCAACTTTTTTCCAAATGAGGGTTGGAGGTTTGACTCATAGGCATCTCCCTTCGTAAGAATAGTAGTATACTGTGAAGGTCATAGGATTTCATCTTTTCCAGAAAGGCTTCCTCTTGGAAGTTATCCACATATCCACATGCCGTCAGAGAATTCTGTGGATAAATTGCAGGAACTACGATGGGGTCTTGTGGAAATTTTTTTATGTACCCCGAATTACCGTTATTGACAGGTTATGCACATTCTGTGGAAAAGAAAGTAGGATGAAACAATGAAACGTACTTATCAGCCTAAACGAAAAGCCAGGAAACAAGAGCACGGCTTTCTTAAACGCTCTAAAACCAAAGCAGGACGAAAGGTGTTAAAGCGTCGGCGTGCGAAGGGAAGAAAGCGACTAAGCGCTTAACGATGGAAAACGTCTCGAAGCAAAAAGACTTTGAACAAGTGTACAAGCAAGGAAAGATGGTACACGGGAATTCGCTGACGCTCCATTTTTTTTTCGGGAAACGGAACTTTCCCGATTGGGGCTTATTACCAGCAAGAAGCTAGGGAAAAGCACGGTACGGAATCGAATTCGCCGTCGGCTTCGAGAGATTGCGCGCTTAGTGTGGGGGGAGATCCCTCAAGGCTTTGATCTGATCGTCGTGGCGAAGGCCAGAAGCGTGACCGCCTCTTTCGATTCATTGAAGAAAGAATTTCGAGATCTTTTAATCAAAGGGAGACTTGTTGATGGTTAAGAAAGGCCTGCTCGTGCTGATTAGCTTTTACCGCAAGGCCATTTCACCTTATCGTCCTGCTTCATGTCGCTTTGTCCCAAGCTGCTCTTCATACGCGGAGACAGCCATCGGAAAACATGGGGTTGTGCGGGGGAGCCTCCTCACGTTGGCCAGGCTGTGTCGATGCCAGCCCTTACATTCCGGCGGATATGACCCGGTTCGATGATTAGAGCTTAGGAGAAATAGTTTGATTCGATCCATTGCTAATGTTCTTTTCCCCATTTTGGATGCTTTGTATGCGTTTACGCACAGTTGGGGTCTTGCCATTATCTTGTTTGCTGGTTTAGCCAAGGTAGCGCTTATCCCCCTCACCAACAAACAATTTAAGAGCATGAAAGAAATGCAAGCCCTTCAGCCTGAAATCAAGCGAATTCAGGACAAATTCAAAGACAAACCCGAGCTGTTTCAAAAGGAATTTGGAGCGTTGCTCCGTTCAAGAAAAGTCAATCCCTTTTCAGGATGTCTCATCTCCATGTTGGTTCAATTCCCGGTTCTTTTTGCTCTTTATTACGTGATTCGGGATCACATCGCGAAATTCGCGGTTTCAGGGTTTCTCTGGATTGGCCCTTATGCGGAGCGGTTGGCTGCTCTATTTCCATCGGTGGCTAATTCGCTTTACAATTATCAAGGATTTTGCCAGGTGTCGATGGCCAACAAGCCAAGCTTTCCTTTTCTCGGAACCAGTTTAGCGGCCACCGATTGGCCACTTCTCCTCTTGTACGGCGTCAGCATGATCCTCTTCTCAAAGCTGAACAGCGTTCCCAACCCGGATCCGCAGGCCCAGCAAACGCAGGCCAGCATGAACATGATGATGCCGCTCATTTCGATTTTCATCTTCCGAACTTTTCCTTCAGCCTTTATCCTTTACTGGCTTGTTTTTAACGTCTTCTCCGTTGTGCACCAATATTGGTTTTATAAAGTTTATCAGGCCGAACCGATCGCGATCAATCGGGCAAAAAAGGAGGAACGACGCTGATGCGTGAGACAGAGCAAACGGCAAAAACCATCG
>JABDET010000018.1 GCA_013286945.1 Candidatus Melainabacteria bacterium | reverse complement strand
CTGCTATTAGTACGGACAAGTCTCTTTTGATTCAAATTGGTTCGAACGTGGGCGAAGTCGCGCGTGTTTTTGCTCAGTCGAGCTTGTCAAGCAATCTCTTTAGCAGTCAGGGTTTGAATGTCGGGACCATTCTACAAGCGGAAGGTGCGTTAACCCAAGTTGCGCACGCCATCCAGATTGTGAGTGGAGATCAGTCAAGTCTCGGTGCCCTTCAGAACCGATTCCAGGCGATCTCAGCCAACAATGCAACCTTGACGCAAAACGAAATTGCTTCAAAGTCGCGCATTACGGATCTTAACGTGGCTGCTGAAACAACGAATCTTACGAAGGAGCAGATCTTGGTACAAACAGCAAATTCGATGTTAGCGCAAGCGAATTTGCTGCCCCAGTCGCTTCTTCAACTCTTTCGTTAATCGGCGACCACGGGTTCGTTAAGGTTTAGGGGCGTTCACAGCGCCCCTTTTTCTTTGGACAAAATCTAGAATAGCTAGGGGACAAGCCCCCCTTGTGTGGTGGGGTATTTCGTGCTACACTGATCTTGTCAACAAAGCTATCGGCGTGTCGCAAAAGAAACTTAAGGAGTATCGCCAGCAGTAAAAAAGGCCTTAAGTTTGCAAGGATGCGGCTAGGGTGTTCAGCTGCTGAAGAATGCTGCTGATTTGTCCTAGGCCACCTTGGGCCACTTGAACCACAGAGACACCATCTTGAGCATTGACACTTCCTTGCTGGATGATGTTGATTTTGTTTTGCAGCCGGTTGGCGAGAGCATTTCCCGCCACGTCATCGGCTGGCGTGTTAATCCGAAGACCGGTGCTTAAGCGCAGAATGCTTTGGGAAAGGTTAAACTGGTTAACTCCAAGTTGGTTCACTGCAGAAAGAGCAGTGATGTTATTTAAGACACTAATTCCAAAGGCCATTTAGGGCTCCCTCCCTCATAAATGAATTGATGAATCACTTCCATGCGAATACGGCTTCTTCGCTTCTAGACATCACCTCCCAAATAAAAGTTCAGCTGTCGGGAAGTGAAAAGGAGACCATCGGTGAGGAAAAAACGGAGCGAGCTTGCGAAAACAAACTGATACGGCAATAATCAGCTGTCATCTCAGGGCTCCCTCCCCTCAATGATGACTACTCAAAATTCACTTCCATGTAACCACAAGGTCTTCACGGCTATAAAGACCCCCGACTTTACGGCACGCCGGTGAAATGATGATACCACGAACAACAATGGAATGCAAGGGGGATGTCCGTGGTTCATTCTGGATTTCGGAAGAAAAAAGGGACGCCGAAAAAGGCGTCCCTACTTAACGAACCGTTTCTAACGGAAAAGCTGCAACAAGGACTGAGGCAACAAGTTGGCTTGAGCAAGCATGGCGTTAGCGGTTTGCACCAAAATTTGTTCTTTTGTGAGATTGGTGGTTTCCTGAGCCACATTCAAATCGGTGATCCGAGATTTGGATGCGATCTCATTTTGTGTCAACGTAGCATTGTTAGCGGTAATGGCAGCAAAACGATTCTGAACAGCGCCAAGTATCGCCTGGCTTTGGCTTACAATCTGAATCGCGTGTCCAATCTGATTGAGCGCACCTTCAGCCTGCAAGATGGTTCCTACATTCAGGTTTTGACTGCTGAACAGGTTGCCGGGCAATGTGGAGGAGGCATAGATTCGGTCCACTTCGCCGACATCCGCTCCGACCTGGATCAAGAGTGATCGATCCACGGTAACGGCTGGTTGAAAGGCTTGTGTAGAGACAAAAGCATTGGTCCCCACAATGTTCGCAATGTCGCTTACGGTAATGCCTTGGAAATTTAAGGTGGCTACAAACGTAGCTCCACCCACGGCCGAACTCGTGATCGTTAAGCCAACCAGCGCGTTCCCATTGGCACCCGTCGGCGTGATAATCAAGGTGGCAATCGGGGCCACATCGGCTTGCAGACCAGCAGCCGGGACGGTACCACTGGCAAAGGCATTGACGATAAAGGAGGTACCGGTTACGGTGCTCGGCGTAATGACAATTCGAAAGGTTTCGTCTAAGAAGCACGTAGCGTTCGAGCCGGGATTGGTGAGTGAAACCGTCGCAATACCAACATTGTTCACCAGTGAGTTTCCTGAAGCGGCCACAAACGCATTGGTGGATATGAGCAAGGTGCTGGCAAGGCCAAGCTGAGTCCCCTGAATCGATCCATCCAGAAGATTTTGATCTCCAAATTTCGTCTGGTTGACAATTTGTTGCATTTGTTGAAGGATTTGGTTGACTTCAAGCTGGATATTCGCGCGATCAGTGCTGCTCTTGGCTGCACTGGCTGCGGAGGTCGCTAAGGTGTTCAGCCGATTAAGAAGATCAGCAATTTGTCCGATTCCGCCCTGAGCCACTTGAACGACGGAGACCCCGTCCTGAGCGTTGATACTTCCTTGCTCTATGATGTTGATTTTGTTCTGGAGTCGTGCGGCAAGGGCACTTCCAGCCACATCATCGGCGGGGGTGTTAATTCTGAGGCCGGTACTAAGACGTTGAATGCTTCTTGAAAGGTTGTATTGATTAATGTTTAGTTGGTTTACAGCTCCAATTGCGGTGGTATTGTTAATAATACTTAAGAATGACATTTTCGGGTTCCCTCCCTAAATTTTAAATGATTACATCCGTGTACTCATTTAAATCCAAGCGATTTTCACTCGTTTTTCGATAGAACCACCTCCGTCAAATTTAAGATCATTCATCCTCTGCCGATAAAGGAGAGTGGAAATGAGGTAAAGGGGTGGACAGATAGGAGTGGAGCTCCTGGTCCTCCGTGACCAACAAACTCGGTCGATCCTTGACCTTCGATTCCTAGAACTAAAGTCATTATAGCAGAGGCGAGATATGAATGCAATGAATATGTCCCTGCAACATTCGAATATTGATGACAAAGAAAACCGCGCCACATGGCGGTGGAGTCGGTTTTCCTCCGGATGGAACTGGAGTTGCCCCAATGACGAGTGCCAAGAATTTGGTATCAAAGCCAACGTGAACGTCGTGGTGGCGAAGATTTATGGGAAACGTCGCATTCGATTGCTTCGCTGTCGAACTTGCCAAACCACGTTTTCCGAAAGGCGATTCTCTCCCTTCTACGGTAGCCATGCGGATGAAAACCTTATTCTGGAAGCCATGTATCACCTAGCCCAAGGACGAAGCATTCGAACCGTTGCGCGAACCTTGGGGGTTGATAAAGACACGATTTGTCGGTGGCTTGACAAAGCCGCTCAAGCCTCCGATGAGATTCGAACTTTCTTAGCCGGCGTGCTTCCTGAAGGGGCAACCATCGATAACTTCATCATCAATCTTGAGAAGCGTAAATCAACTCAATTGGTATCGTAATCGTCTCTTCCCATACCCCAAAAAAAGGCCCCTCAGAAGGATTCTAAGGGGCCTTTTTATTCTAGCAAGGTTACTTAATTTTTATTGAATGCTTCGTAAGTAAGGCTTGCGTTTTGGAGAACTGCCTTCCAAGAGCAACCCAGAAGCGACCGCCACAAGATTGGCCGACGATAGGGTTGCGGCTTGGTTCTCTTTTTGCACTTGAAACCAAATCTCTTCCCGATGAACAGGTATCTTATCCGGCGCAACAATTCCTAATTTCACCCGCCCACCTGAAACCTCGACAATCGTCACCTTCACACAATCTCCAATCACAATCGATTCATTTTCCTTTCGTGCAAGTACTAACATTTTTTTTGCCTCCTCTCAATTTTTCTATCTGAACAGCTGCAAGAAAAGCGCTGGAAGAATATTGGCTTGCGCGAGAACCGCCGCGCTACTCTGAAGCAGAACTTGACCTTTCACCAAATTGGTTGTTTCTCGGGCCACATTCAAGTCCACAATGCTGGAACGTGCTGCAATCATGTTTTGTTCGAAAACTTGATTGGTGGACACCGTGGATTGAAGGCTATTTTGCTGTGCCCCTAAAATGGCCGAAGCCTGATTCGCAATACCCAGAGCATGCTGAACTTGAACCAAAGCCCCTTCGGCACCAATGAATGTGGTCACATCGATGTTCTGCTGTGAAAACAAAGCCCCTGTGGCGATGTTGGGCGAAAAGAGTCGCTCGACTGCCCCAACACTAGCTCCGACCTGGACCTCTAGCGATTTGTCTACATTGATCGCTGGCTGGAATGCGGTAGTCTGAGTAAATGCGCTTTGCCCAACAATCGTGGCAATGTCGGAAATCGTGAGGCCCCGGAAATCCAGGGTGGCCACAAACGTGGCGCCACCCCCTGCTGAACTTGTAATCGTCAATGGCGTAAGCGCACCCATCGTCGTCGTAAAATCGACGGTCAAAGTTGCAAGTGGCCCTCCTCCGACCGTACCACTTGCGAACGCATTGACAATGAAGCTGGATGGGGATACCGTGCTTGGGGCAATCACAATTTGGAAGGCTTCATCCAGGAAACAAGTGGCATTCGAGGATGGAGAGAGCAGTGAAGCAGTCGCCACGTTGACCGAATTGACCAGTGGTGTCGCCCCTGCACCCAAGAACGCATTGGTGGTGATGGTCAAACTGCTGGCTACCGAAGACTGAGGCCCGGCAATGGAACCATCGAGCAATGATTGGTTGCCAAACTGTGTGGTTGAAACCACCTGATTGATCTGGCCGATCAACTGGTTGACCTGGGTTTGGATCCCTTGGCGATCGGTGCTCGTTAAGGTAGCCTTTGATGCTTGCGCCGCCAGCGTGCCAAGTTGCTGTATAAGCGCAACGACTTGGCTAAGTCCCCCGTTGGCGCTTTGAACGACCGAGATTCCATCTTGCGCGTTGAGTGTCCCTTGATCCAAGACGTTAATCTTGGATTGAAGGCGACTGGCCAGCGCGCTTCCAGCGGGATCGTCGGCCGCAGAATTGATTCGGAGGCCAGTACTGAGCCTTTGAATGCTTGTACTGACATTAATCTCATTAATCTGTAGTTGGTTACCAGCCAACAAGGCTGGCAAGTTTGCTTGGAGGGATACCCCTCCTGAATTTAGAGCCATGATTTTACCTCCCTTCCGTGGAGTTAACAAAAATCACATCCATGAAGGGCTAAAATCTAGTGGCTTACCTGCCGATAAAAGAATAGCGGCAGGCAAGGCCTTCCTTCTGGCCAATCTCGAGCTCCCCAGCACATGATTGGTCAAAAGTGCGATTCGAGCCCCTGCCGTTTTTATTTCCCTTTCATCACCCCCAAAGCAAATTGGCGTCCCCTCTTAATTCCAAAGGAAACGCCAAGGCATAGGAATGAAGCTTCAAAGTCGAAAGAAAAGAAAGGGTCTAGAAAAACCTTGAGTCTACAAGGCCCCTCCATGCAAAAACCAACTGCGGACATCCCTTGTCCTCCCTTCCGTGGTTAAACGGTTTCCCGTTTTCCTTAAGAGACCCGCCGCCGGTTCCGATATACTAAGTAGGACGGCGAGTACGGCGACGACTGAAGCTCATTAGGGCTCCCGAAAAAACCTCAAATGAGTTTCATTCTACCTCGCCGTTTCCTATTTCTATTATACCATGAAGAATTCTTTGCCGACAACATTTTTGCTAGGTGAGTTGTCGGCATTTCATTCCAAAAGATTTGATTTCAGGATAAATTCATCCAGCGGTCGCACGTCTTCGGTTTCCGCGACAGGATGTCACAGCGGAAACCGAAGAAACTGCGAGAACACGATGTTCGAGCAGCAGATGCGATAAACCGCTGGATTCCTAGCGAATTCCTCCAAACAGATTGAGGAGAGAATGGGGAATCAAATTGGCCTGAGACAAGAGTCCAGCATTGAATTGAGCTAGGATGCTATTTGAGGTAAAACTTGTCGTGGCTAAAGCCACATTCAGGTCGGTGATTCGACTGGAAGAAGCCAAAATGTTTTGCGACATGATGTTGTTGTTTGACACCGCGGCTGACAACTGATTCTGAAATGCTCCGATTCCGGTTTGAGCTTGAGTAACAGCTCCAAGTGCTTGCTGAACCTGAACAAGAGCTCCCTGAGCAGCCAGAGGCGAGCTGACGTCGATGTTCTGGTTTTGGAAGAGTGCCGACGGAAGCGCCGACGGGAAATTGCCTTGAATGGTTTGCCCAACCCCAGCGCCAATCTGAACCTGAAGCCCTTGATTGGCCACAATGGATGGCTGAAATGCGGTGGTTGAAACAAACGCAGTCTGATTCACCAAGGATGGAATATCGTTAGCGCTTAGATTCTGGAAATTCAAGTTGGCAACAAAGGTGGCCCCACCAGGAGCGGAACTCGCAATGGTTATCGGGGTAAGCCCGCCGGGTGGTCCTGCTGCAAAATTCACAGCCACACTCGCCACAATCACGTTCGGATTACCACTGGCTGTTACGTTGACGGTGACAGCGCTAGCGCCGTTTTGGACAATGTTAAATTGAAACGCTTCATTTAAGAACGAACTCCCATTGGTCGGGGGATTCACATTGGAGGGATTTACCGTAATGTTGTTAACCAGGGACTGTCCTTGAGCCCCCACAAATGCATTCGTGTTCACACTGATGGTGCTAGCTACAGCCTGTTGGGGCCCCGCAGCGTTTCCTTGAAGCAGGGGGACGCCGCCAAAGTTAGTTCCTCCGGCAATCTGGGTAATTTGCTGAGTCAATTGGTTAATCGAGGTTTGGATGGCTCCACGACCAACGGTATCCAGGAGTGGATTTGTGGCTTCAGCCGCCAGAGTTCCTACCTGGTTCAGAATGTCGTTGATTTGCCCCAAAGATCCCTGGGCCACCTGGCCTGCCGAGACCAAATCTTGCGCATTGATGCTTCCCTGTTGCTGAATCGCAAATTCGGATTGAAGTCTTTGGGCAAGAGCGTTCCCTGCGACATCGATGGAAGGGGTGGTAATGCGAAGCCCTGTCGAAAGTTGATTGATGTTACCCGCAAGATTAAACAGGGATTTATTGAAAGAATTATTTACACTAAGAGCAGTGAAATTACTTAACAGGCCGAATACGTCGGACACGCGGTTCCCTCCTCGCGCATCCATGCGAAATGGTTAACTCGCCCTTATTATACACCCGGGTAAAGGATTTTACAAGGGGGGGATTGAATTAAATTCAAGAGTTTTTGTAAACTTTGGAGGTTTTGATGGCTAACACCCCTTCTGCCAAGAAATCCATACGGATACAGGAAAGACGAAGAAAGCGAAACGCTTCCATTCGAAGTGCTGTAAAAACATCTGAAAAAGAGTTTGTTTCGAAGCTTGCTGCCAATCCAGAAGAAGCTCAAAAAGCAGCTAAACAAGCGATCAGTCAGCTTGATAAGGCTTTAGCCAAAGGGATTGTTCATCGGAATAAGTCTGCCCGCAAAAAGTCAAGAATCATGAAGAAACTAAATCTGCTGGCGAAAAACAAGTAGATTTATCCCTGGCAGATGCGAACCATGAGCAGTTGAAGCAAATGTTCAGGCTCTTGTTTCCCAGTTTTTAAGCTCAAATCAGCCCGCGCTAACCAATCGATAAACTTTGGAAGTTCAGTCGGCTTAAAATTTCTTGAATACTGAATTCCTTTTGTAATGCGATAGGGATGAATCCCGATCGTCTTAGCCATTTCATCCCCTTTTTTCCCCTCATCCATCATGGTTCGAATCTGCCAGAAGAGCCGAACTTGATTGGCAACTGCCGCCAAAATTTGCAAGGGAGCTTCTCCTTGTTTGAGCAAAGTATCGAGCGCTACGATCGCTTTCGAGCTTCTTCGTTCGCCCAGACTATCCAGCAAGGAAAAAATGGTTGGGCTCAGATCTTGCGCCGCGCGCTTGCATTTAACCAATTCCACATGTTTTAGAACTTCTTTCCATTCGGCGCCGAGTGGGAGCTTCTTTGGATCATTTGGGCCTGGAACAAACCAAAGAACCACGACGGTCGTTGGAATGAGGGTTCCCAAAAGTTCGGGAAGTTGTTTTTTTCGGAAAGCATCAGATTTTTCGAGTTCATAAATCACGACAACACGGTAATCTGATCCCATGGGGTATGACTGAATCAGATTGGAGAACTCTTCCACAGCAACTTTCCGTGCGGAAACGGAGTGGTCATTAAACGCTCGCCAAGCACTCGGAATCCAAGCGTCTTTTTTTTGCTTCAGCCAATCAAGGGCTGCGGTATCGTCGTCGCCAAAGACCAGGTAAACTGGCAACTAGCTTTTGGCTCCCTTGGGGAAAAGTTGCTGGTTGCCTGGGGTATGCAAAAACGCTGCAATCCGGTCAACACCGATCGAAATTCGAAGAAAAGTCCCCTCTGAAACCCCTTCTGGAAGCTTGCTCAGGGGAAAAAACTAGCCGGGTGCCGTCTTCCAGAACAAGCTGGGCTTGCCCCTGCTCAATGGTTTCAACTAAAGCCTTAAATCGCTGCAACCGAATTTCCCCCTTGCATTAGCTTGGAAAGTGATTCCGAAAAAGGGGGCAATGCAATTCCCTTTTCGGTGATGATGGCGTTAACATATCGGGCGGGGCTAATATCAAACGCTGGATGTGCCACCTCAATCCCTTCGGGAGCAATGGAAACCCCCATGATTTCAACCACTTCCTTTTTATCTCTTTCTTCGATGGGGATACCTTGACCTGTCTCCAAGGAAGGATCCAAGGTCGAGGTTGGAGCCGCTACAAAAAATGGAATTTTGTTTTCATGAGCGAGAACCGCCAAAGCATACGTCCCAATCTTGTTGGCCACGTCCCCATTTCGAGCCACCCGATCCGCCCCGACCACGACCGCCTGTATCTTCCCTTGCCACATGAAATAACCAGCCATGGAATCGGTGATCAAGGTAAATGGGATCTTATCTTGTTTTAACTCGAAGGCGGTCAGTCTTGCCCCTTGCAAGAAAGGGCGTGCCTCACAAGCAAACACACGCGTCACTTTCCCTTGGCGAAAACCTTCCTTCAGCACTGAATAAGCGGTCCCATCTCCCCCGGTAGCCAGTGCCCCCGTGTTGCAATGGGTTAGCACGTTCCCTTGAGGAAGAACTTGAGCCCCCCACTGTCCGATGGCTGAACAAGCTTGACGATCTTCTTCATGCAAAGAAAGCGCTTCTTCTCGAAGAATGTCTCCAAGCGCCTTACCAAGATGGCTATCTTTTCTTGCTCTTTCAAGCATGCGTTGGATGGCCCAAGCCAAATTAACCGCTGTGGGTCTGGCTTTTCCAAGCATTTTTCCCGAGTCTTCAAGGTGTGAAAGTAAGGCGCTCCCTGTTTTGCCTTTCTTCTGTGCTTCTAAGGCCAACCCGTATCCGGCCGCAATCCCAAGAAGTGGCGCTCCCCGCAACGACATGTTCTTGATGCAATCTGTCATTTCAATCGCGTCGTGAACCACGATCCAGACCATTTCTCTTGGCAACTTCCGCTGATCCAGAACCCGAACATGATCTCCGCACCACTCAATCGGCTGCATTCTGGTACATTCCCGAGCGGTTCTTGCGGGTCCTGGTGTGAAGGGAAAGCCTTTCACCTCAGGGAAAAATGCTCAGCTATGGGATCGAAGATTGCCCCAATGTATTCCCTCCAAAAATACAAGACGTTGGTGAGCTTGCACCCTGATGATCCCGAAGCCCATTTCGGGATGGGAATGGCATTTCTTGGTAACCGAGAGTTTGAAACCGCGCTGAAAGAGTTTGAAACAACGACCGCCTTGGATCCCTATCACGCCTTGGCCCACTACAATCTTGGCTTTCTGCACGCAAGAAGCGTGAGCCTCGAAACCGCGCTTCTTGAATGGGGTAAAGCCAGAGAAAACGAACCTCGAGTTTGGCAAATTCTTTCCAATCGTGAACTCTCGAGCTTTTATGCCTCTCTGGTCGAAGAAACCATTCGTGCCTTTGAGAAACCAACGCAACAAAGTCCATCCGATGGCTATGCCCATTACCGCCTTGGATCCGCATATTATTTCCTTGGTAAACTTGACGCCAGCCTTCAAACGCTTAAGAAAACCATTTCGCTCAACAAGAACCTTGCGGAAGCCTATGAACGTGCCGCTGAAGTCTACCAGGCCCTTGATCAGTCAGATACCGCCATTCAGTATTACCGCCAATGCGTGACCCTTAACCCAACCCTGACCGAGGCCTGGCGCCATTTAGCCATGATCTATCTCGATACGGGAAAACTTGCCTTGGCCTTTGAAGCCGCAACAAAAGCCTCGGCACTTCAACCTGAAAATCCTGAGATTCTTCTTACCCTAGGAAAAATCTATCTTCAACAACAAAAAGCCACGTTGGCCATCAAAAGTTTTCAAAAATCGATTGATCTGAGCCCGAAAAACAAGAGGGCTTACTTCCTCCTGGCCAATGCCTGCGAAGCCATATTCAAGTATGACCTTGCTTTGTCTCAGTATCAACGCTGCATTGAGCTTGAACCCAAATACGCGGAAGCCTACGTCGGGATGGGAATGGTTTATTTCCGGCTTGGTAATCTCGAGCTTTGTATCCAAAACCTTCAAATGGCGATTCAGCTAAACCCCCTTGATCCCTATGCCCATTATCATTTAGGTGAAGCTTTCTTTCGCTTGGATCGTTTTGAAGACGCAGCAGAAGCGCTGATTCAAGCGGTTTCTTTTAACCCTCAGGACGCCTTTGCGCACTACCACTTGGCCTTAGCCTACGAGAAGCTTGGCAAAAAAGAAGAAGCGATCGATGAACTCGAAAGAGCCATTGCTTTAAATGCCAATGATGCTCGATTTCACTTCGAACTTGGAAAGTTGTTAAAGAAGAAAGATAAGCGGAGGAATGCGCTTAAGGAATTCCAACTGGCGCTTGCCCTGAACCCTCAAGATGCTGAATTGCTTCTGACTCTGGCTTCCACGTATCGTGAATTGGACGAGGTGGCTGAAGCCATTGGAGTGCTCCAAAAATACTTGCTCCAAAATCCGAACGATCACGAGGCTTATTATCAACTCGGCTCTTGTTACGACGTGATCGATGAGCACAACTCTGCTTTGGATGCTTATCAAAAAGCGTTAGCCCTTGTTCCCAATCAGGTGAAGCCCCTCCATCGCCTGGGCCTCCTTTATTTCAATCAAGGGAAAACAAAGCAAGGACTCGATTATTTGAAAAAAGCAACCACATTGCTCCCGAGCTGGGGAGAAGCCTGGCTTGATCTTGGAAAAGCTTATACCAGATTAGGAAATTTCAAAGAAGGGTTCGAAACGTTTCAATTGGCGTTGGAAGCAGAACCCAAAAATGTCGAATTATTAACGAACTTAGCTGCTTCTTGGTTCACGCTTGGTCAGCTCAACAAAGCCGCTGAGCTAGCCGAAAAGGCAAGGAGCCTTGCTCCTGATCCGCAAAAGCCTCTGGCCTTGTTGGGGCAGATCTACGAGGCACAGGAAAAATTTGCGGGAGCTTTGGAAGCTTATGAAGCGTGTGCCAAGTTCTCAAGTCACGATCTTGATCTCAAAATCGCGACCGCTCGAGTTCATGAGAAACTGGGAGAAACCAATCGAGCCGAGGTTCTCTTGCAAAACCTACTCTTCGAATACCCGCAAGACTTGTCCGTGTTGTCAGCTTTAGCCGAGATTTATGATCATCAAAACCGAATGAACGATGCTTTGGAAATTTGGGATCTTGTCCTTCCTCAGGCCACCAAGTTGCCCGTGATTTCTCTCATGGGAGCCAGCGCTTTGCTCCGCACCCCTCGAAAAGAAGAAGGTTTTGCTCTTCTTGAGAAGATCGCCAAAGAATTTGGCAATCAATGGGAAATCCAATTTCAGATCGCGGAACTTTACGAACAAGAAGGAAAAACAACCGAAGCCATTTCTGCTTACCAGAAACTCCGAGAACTTCATCCGTTTCACGCAGAAGCATTGTTTCATCTCAGTTGTTTACTTTTCCAAGAAAAGGAAATCGACAAAAGTGAATCGCTTCTTCTCGAAGCAAAACGATTAGCCGGTGAGCTCAAGAATATGGACCTCTTGGAAGAGATTGAAAAAGTGCTTTCTCAACTTGAAAAAACAAAAGAAAAACCAGCACGTCCCACGCCTGAAGGGAAAGCCCCCTCAAAAAAATCGGAAATCCCGCTCTTTGCGAGGAAAACACGAGCTCAACCCGTGACCAAGACTCCTGCAGAAACTACGCCTGAGTCTCCCCTTCCGACACAAGGGGCCCCGTCCTCCACGGTTGTTCTGGTTCTCTATGAGCTTGCCATGGCTGACCTCGAATTAGGAAAAAAGGATAAGGCATTTGCCGAATTAGCCCAAGTGGTGGAAGTGGATCCCAAACATGTCGAAGCACGCATTCGCCTCGCAACGCTTTTTCTGGAGCAATCCAAAGCCAAGGAAGCACTCGAACACTTTGAGTTGGCTTTGAAGGAAACACCGGAGAATCGCCTCGCGCTTTGGGGAAAAGGGAAGGCCTTGCTTTCACTCAAAGACTACCCGACGGCTTTCGAAACGCTTCGCCAAACCTACCGCCTGTTCCCAAAAGATGTGGACATTTGCTTGGCTTTTGGTGAAGCGGCAGAAAAAACGAAAGCCTGGAAAGAGGCGGAGGATGCTTTGACCCAAGCCGCGCGATTAAATCCGGAAGCAAGCCAAGTTTGGCTCCAGCTTGGGAAGACTTGTTTGGCAAGTGGCGATGTGACAAAAGCAACTCGCTTTATCCGAAAAGCCTTAAGCCTGGAAGAAAACTCAGAGGCACTTGTTGAACTTGCCAAAGCTCTTGGAGCCAAAGGCGAAAACGCCGAGGCGATCCGAATTCTCCGAAAATCGCTTAAAGACGGTGAACGGAAACCCCTAATCCATCTTCAACTCGCTGAGCTCTACTGGAAAACGGGAGAAAAAGAACGCGCGGTTCATGAAGCTCAAGTTGGACTCCGCATTCGCACTATCTCAGAAGAAGAGCGCGAGCTTATCCAGCAGAAACTTCACGATTGGGAAGAAAGCTAGGAAGCGTCTTCGGGGCCGGCCTTGGGTTGCTGCCTTGATTGAATACGAGTGACCGTTCTCTCAAAGCCCCCCAATATCCGTAGAAAATTCAGGAATCGAATTTCATCGTCTTCGTTTCTCGTAGCGCGCGCAGCCTCTTTTTGACTCTCAAAGTTGGCTCTGATGAGAGCGATGTCCTGTTCAGGAGCCTCACGCTTTAGCAGTCTGACCAATTCGTCTCGATGCTGGGCAAGAATCGAGTCCCTCACTTCGCTAAACACAGGACCACCTATCTCTATCTCATCTTTGAATACTGCGCCCGGAGTCTGAGGCTTCGTCCCAAGAATCTTGTCAAGCTCAGCTGGATTTGCAACTTGCAGGATTTGCCCAACGGTAATTTTCAAAAGTGAATCTTGAGTTCTGCGGCGGCGTGACTTTTATCCGAATCAGTCATGGGGTTTTCGCCACTTCCTGAAAGGTTGTGGTAACTGATCGAAATGCTGGTGGCGGTGTTTACCCGGTAGGTTGCCCCCAAGAACGGAGAGACCGAATCCAAAGCTTCTCCCTTAACAATCGCGTAGCGCCCGTCGAGGGTTAGCCTGGATGTTAAAGGATAAGCGATCCCCAAAGAGGTGGTCTTCAACACTTTCCCATAATCTTCAGGATCTTGAAAATGAAGGGGCCCTAGGTTTTCAAAGTCAGTGTAGTGGGCTTCGAGAAGCAGTTTGTGAGAAAGGCGATAATTTCCATATCCAATTTGAAAACTCCCTTTGTCTTTCGAACCGGCAGGCTCAGGAAGAAAGATATCCCCCAAAGGCTCGAAAAGATTGGTGGATTCGATGTAAGGGAACTGATTAAGGCTGCTTTTTTCAAAAATCGAATTTCCGGAACCCTTCTTGCTCTTCGATACTAAGCGAAAACTTGGGGTGGGTGAAGAACTATCCAAACGAGTCGGGAAGAGAACTCTTTCCATCTCTCCAAGCGACTTGGGGTGATTTTTTTGATCCTGAATTCCTTCCGAAAAAGGAGAAGCCCACGTCACTCGGGCGATGAGGAGTGCCACCAATAAAACTATCAATTTCTTAGGCATGTACGTGTAATTTTGATTTTCTCCCTGGTTTCCCAAAACCCCTTCTCACCCGCAAAAAAGAGAATGAAAAAGGCCCAGGGCCAATGACCCTGGGCCTTTCAAAATCAGACTTCGTTTTTAGCGTTTTCGGAGAAATGCTGGGATATCCAGATCAGCCACAAACGGCTTTACCTCAACCGGACGAATTTCCGAATCTTTCGGCTCGAACATTTTCCGATCTTGGAATTGGAACGTTCTGGCGCCAAAGCCAGTAGCCAACACCGTGATCATCACTTCGCCTTGCATTTTCTCGTCAATCACGGCACCAAAGATAATCTTGGCGTCGGGGTCAACCGCTCGAGCAATGGCTTCAGCGGCCTCATTCACCTCGATCAGGGTGAGATCGGGTCCACCGGTGATGTTAAAGAGCACCCCTTTAGCTCCATCAATCGTGGTCTCAAGAAGTGGGCTTGCAATCGCGCTCTTGGCAGCTTCTTGAGCTCGATGCTCTCCAGTTCCATGGCCAATTCCCATCAACGCGCTTCCCGCTGAGGTCATGATGGCTTGGACATCCGCGAAATCGAGGTTAATCAATCCTGGCTTGGTAATAAGGTCCGAAATTCCTTGAACCCCTTGGCGGAGAACATCGTCCGCTGTTTTGAAGGCTTCCAAGAGACTGGTTCGCTTTTCCACAATCTGGAGAAGTCGATCGTTCGGGATGGTGATGAGGGCATCCACCTTTTGTTCAAGGTCCATGATCCCTTTCTCAGCCACGCTCATCCGAACTTTTCCCTCAAAGTTAAAGGGCTTTGTCACAACCGCCACCGCAAGGGCGCCAACTTGTTTAGCTAAGTCAGCAAGCACTGGCGAAGCACCGGTTCCCGTTCCGCCACCCATGCCTGCGGTAATGAAGACCATGTCGGCTCCATCCATGGCTCGCAAGATCTCGTCCTTATTCTCTTCGCAAGCTTGGCGGCCAACGTCTTGGTTTGCACCAGCCCCAAGGCCACGGGTGAGATTGCCTCCAATGTGAATCCGCTGATCCGCGTGGCTACCGAAAAGCGCTTGAGCATCGGTGTTCACCGCAATAAACTCAACCCCTTGTAGCCCGGTCTCAATCATGCGGTTTACCGCATTACAACCAGCACCACCAACACCAACCACCTTGATGCCAGCAAATTGTTCAATCTTGTCAGACTGTTTTTCAAGCAACTGTTTTTGAATCAACTCTTTTTCCACGCGACTTTCCTCCTTTAAAAAAATTCGCGAAACAAACTTCGAAATGCTTTGGCCAAAAAGGTTTCTCTTCGGCGATAGAGCCTTCGATTTTGAAGGCTCTTCGCGCCGTAAATGACAAGCCCAACCCCAGTTGAATAAGCAGGATTGTGAATCGCGTCATTCAGGGTTCCTGTTGAAGGCTGCGGATAACCCACCCGAACCGGAAACTTTAGAATCTCTGCTGCCACATCGCTGATCCCTGGTAAAAGACTTGTTCCGCCCGTGATAGTAACCCCAGCTAGAGAAGAGTCTTTGGGAAGTTGCTCAATTTCTCGCTTGATTAAGGCGAAAAGTTCTTCCATCCGCGGAGCAATCGTTTCAGCAACTTGGCGCCTTGAAATCGATTCTTTCATGCCAGACAAGGTGGTGACCTCGATTTTGTCCTCTTCCGAAATCTGGCTTGGGACCGCTGAGCCATAGCTCACCTTGACTCGCTCGGCTTCTTCTGGAGAAAGTCGAAAAGCCACAGCCAAATCATAAGTCACATGGTTTCCCCCCACCGGAATAACCGAGGAGTGAAAAATGTGACGATTTCGGAAAACCGCAAGATCCGTGGTTCCCCCACCAATGTCGATGAGTAAGATTCCCAACTCTTTTTCAGCTTCGTTTAAAACGGACAAGCTTGATGCTAAAGGTTCTAGGACAAGCCCATTTTCCTCAATCTCAAGTCCAGCAGTTTCTACGCATTTCGTCAGATTGTGAAGAAAGGTCCCCATCCCTGTCACAATATGAGTATTCACTTCCAGACGCATTCCGAGCATTCCCACAGGATTCTTCACCCCATTTTGCCCGTCGAGGGTGAACCCGCGTGGGATGACATGAATCACTTCTCGCTCCGCTGGCAAACTGACAACCTTAGCGGCTTCAACGGCCCGCCGCACGTCATCTTCGACAACTTCTTTCGGCTCATGGGCCAACGTGATAACCCCGTGACTGTTGATGGAAGAGATGTGTTCCCCGGTAACCCCAACAAAGACAGAGTGGAGTTTAAATCCCGCTCCACGTTCGGCTTCCTGGGCAGCCAGTTGAATGGATTTCACCGTCTCGGCGATATCGACAACCACCCCTTTTTTCACCCCATGGGATGGCGCGATCCCTTTCCCAATAATTTCGAGATTTCCATCGTTTCCGATCTCGCCGATAAGGCAGCAAACTTTCGTAGTCCCAACATCAAGACCTGAAACGATCATGTGTTTTTTCACCGCCACCATCATTCCTCCCCTTAGAGTTAAGCAGATTCCGTAATTTTCACTTGGTTTCGGGTCGCGTTTTGGAAACTCCTTGTGGACCCGTTGTGGAAAAGCGCTTGAAAAGATAGACGCGCAGGATGGAAAGATCTTGGAATATTCGAACACCGAACGTAATGATGGCTGCAAGATACAGCTCAACGCCCAGTCGATCACCCGCATAGGTTAGGAGCCCCGCTAGAAACGTGTTGGTAATGAAACCAGACACGAAGAGCCAAAAATCAAATCGATCCTCGTAGACTGCTTTTCCTGCACCAAGAAGACTATCAATCGCTGCGAGGAGGGCTACTGAAAAATATTTGCCCCACACCAGTGGGATGTGAAAAGGGAGCAGAATCCCCACCAAGACCCCCAGGACCAGAGACAAGAGGAGAAAGACCATGCTCGCGGCTACCGGGCCAAGGGAGAAGCATAGTGAAATGTCATCGGCCCACCATACGCTGGAAGTTCAAGATTCTCTTCTTTCGTCATCAAAGCGCTCACGCCATGGCGAATCGATACGGCCATGGCATCCAAAAATCCGCCACGCATTTTCAAGCCACCTGCCAAAGTGTCGGGATCCCCAATGGCATCCACACGATACGGAGGGCCCAACCTCTTCGCGTTCACGAGAATAGTCGGACCTACGCAACGAATGGCTGAATTGGCTACCACCCGTTGACCATTGATCGTGATGGCTTCCGCCCCGCTTCCCCACAATTCATTCACAAGCTGATTCAAATCGACATCATGCACGAGATAGAAATAATCGTCTTCTCCTCCACGCGGACGCTGCTTAGAATCATCAAGAATCACCCGTATTCCAGGCCCGTGAACTGGAACCAGGCCGGCTTCAAGTCTCGCCCGCTCCAGCTCTTCCAGCAGCACGCGTGAAATGTTTCCCCGTCCGGACCGCGCAAACTCATATTCAGCCAATCGGGCGCGAAGTTGCTCCACTTGGGTTTGCAATTCTCCACGGGTTCGCTCAGAGTCTTTCACCATGCGGATGAGATCAACGGGGCGGTAGGCGGCTAAAGGAAATCCCACCTTCTCTTGTTGTTCAAATTGGAGTGCAATCAAAATTCCAATAATGAAGCAGCCTAGGGAAAGAATGAATCGCCAACCACTCATCGGAAGTCCACCTTAATCACCGGCATTTTTTCTGACCGAAGATCAATTGATGCTGCCTTAATTCTCTTATTGCGAATGACTCGAAGAATGGGTGAGAGAATTCGCAGTCGTTCAGCCAATCCTTCAGGAGATCCAACACGAATATTAACGTGATCTTTGGTGAAAAGCCTTAACTCCCCTCCTCGATCGAGGACAATCCTTGAAAATTCGCCTGGGCGAAAGCTTTCAAGCACTGGGACCAGGTCAATGGCGAGCTTCCCAAAAGGGGGAGGAAGTGGCTCTCCAAGAGTAAGATCAACGTTTTTTTGAAGCTCAATTTGCTTTTCGGTTCTATGGAAATCTCGCAAGGGAAAGGTGATCCCTTTCTCATCAAGACCGACGGAGTGACCTTTATAGTTGAGGGTTAAGACAGGGTTACGCCAAACTGGGTACACTCTTAGAATTCCGAAAAGTGATGGTGCAATTCTGACATCAAGAAGCGAAGGATTCGATCTTAAGAGTGCTTCCCTGACAGCCGCATACGGGAAAAACAAAGCCGACGTGCCTCGCGGTATGAATGAGGCAATTTCGGCAGAAGCATGTGCATCAGCCCCCAAGACCACCACCTCGTTATACTGGTAGTCAGGAGCCATTAAGAGAATTAGGATCGCGGAAATCAAAATCCCGAAGAGAATCAATTTCAGATCTCCCATGGAATTGTTTGTTTTCACTATTTTTTGTCGCGAAGAAAGTCTTCTTGCCATTCCCCCACCAACCTCACCTCGGGTTCCAGAAGGATTCCTGTCTTCTGAAAAACTTTTTCTTGAATGAGT
The DNA here is from genome assembly GCA_013286945.1 of Candidatus Melainabacteria bacterium. Lineage (GTDB taxonomy): Bacteria > Vulcanimicrobiota > JABDET01 > JABDET01 > JABDET01 > JABDET01. The sequence goes on along the minus strand of JABDET010000018.1, from coordinate 8,254 downwards.
CGCATTAATTGAAACACTTCGGAAGCCTTGGCATTTCCCTTGTTGATCACAAAATTGGTGTGGGCGTCAGAAACCGCCGCATCTCCAATCGAAAAACCTCGAAGCCCCGCGGCTTCGACAAGTTGCCACGAAGAATGACCAGGTGGATTTTGAAATGCACTTCCAGCGCTTGGAATTCCCAACGGTTGGGTTTTCTTTCGCCGATCCAAGATCGCTTTCACTTTAGACTTGGCTTCATTCTTCACCATAGGAACCAGTGCCAATTTCCCTTCCACAATCACCCACGGATTTTTTTGAAAAATGCTTTTTCGATACTGAAAATTTAATGACGCCTTTGGCAAAACACGTGATACGAGATCGGTGTCAAGAAACCGGACTTCGAGCACGGCATCCGCGATTTCACCCAGATAAGTTCCCGCATTCATAAAGAAGACTCCACCCATGGTTCCTGGGACAGCACCCAAGAATTCAATCCCCCCAAAACTTCTCTCGACCGCTTCGTGAAGCACAGTCCCTGTTTTCGCCCCGGCTCCTACCGTCAGCGTGTTTCCCTCAAAGACGATTTTTCGAAAGAATGGAGAGGACAAAGAGATAACCATTCCGCGGATTCCATCATCGGAAACCAAAATGTTACTTCCGTTTCCGAGGACAAACCATCGAATCCCCTCTTTCTTGCAATGGGCAAGTCCTTCGATTAGGTCTCTTTCATCTTCAGGAATAAAGAAGAAGTCAGCAGGTCCTCCAATGCGAAAAGAAGTGTAACGTGCCAACAGCTCTTGCTGGAGCAGTTTCCCCCTAAGAGGCATTCCGAATATCGAGTTGCAGCTGGTTAAAGAATTCATTTCCCGTCCGATAAATATCGCCTGCGCCTAACGTGATGACCATGTCCCCGCTTTTCGAAATTTCCAGGAGCTTTTCTCGAATGGCTTTTGGGGTAGGGAGAAAATGCACCGTTTTTTCTGGATGAGCTTTTTTTATTTCTTCCACCAACCCTCCCCCTTCGATCCCGGGAATCGGCGCTTCTCCCGCTGAGTAGATCTCACAGACGAGGAGAATATCGGCATCTTGAAACGCTCCGACAAATTCTTTCAGCAGAAATTTTGTTCGGGTGTAGCGATGAGGTTGAAACACCGCAATGAGCCGACGATGCCAACCCGCTTTGGCGGCTGCCAACGTGGCCCTTATCTTGGTTGGGTTGTGAGCATAATCGTCCACCACCAAAATTCCAGCGGCTTCCCCAAGGATTTGAAACCGCCGTTTCACCCCTTGAAAATCACGCAAAGCCCGTTGTGCTTCGGGAAAAGAAATTCCGAGATGAAGGACTGCTCCTAAGGCACCGAGCGCATTCAAAACGTTGTGCTTCCCTGGAACTTGGAGAATAACTTCCCCTAATTCTTCCCCTTTCAGGTGCGCGATGAAACGAGTTTTCGAGCCTTCCAGTTCAACGTCGGTGGCCACCAAATCAGCTTCCCTTTCAATTCCATAGGTTAAAACTGGACAAGGAAGCACATCAACCAATCGGCGAAGTTTTTGACAATCCCAACATAACACCGCGTAACCATCCTTGGGAATTCCTTGCAAGAATTCTAAGAAAATCTGTTCGATTCGTTCCATTGTTTTTTCGTAATCAAAATGAAGGATGGCAAAGGGACCTGCGCTTGGGTTAACGTCGGCGTCAATGTTGGTCACCACCGCAATCTTCGGAAACAGCTTCAAAAATGAAGCATCACTCTCATCGGCCTCTGCTACAAGAAAATCGCTCTTCCCAAGCTTTGCATTAATCCCGTGCTCTGTCAGTTCTCCCCCGATCACCACCGTTGGATCTTTGCCCGCCCGTTCGAGAATAGCCGCCAGCATCGAAGTTGTCGTGGTCTTTCCGTGGGTTCCGGCAACAGCGATTCCGTATTTTGATTTCATGAGATAGCCCAGCATCTCTGCTCGCTGCCACACCGGAATGTTTTTTTCTTTGGCTTCGACCACTTCCGGGTTCTCGGGGGGAATCGCGGAGCTTACCACCACGATCTCAGCTCCCCTCACATGCTCCTTCGCGTGTCCTAAATGAAAGCGCACTCCTCTTTCTTCCAGCTTCTTTGTTAGGCTTGTTTCGCACAAATCCGATCCAGAAACCTCATGCCCCATCTCGACAAGAACACGCGCAATCCCACTCATTCCAATGCCAGCAATTCCAACAAAATGAACGTGCATCAAACCGGCACTCCCACCACATCTTCAATGTTCGCCAAAATCGATTGGAGGGGATTGGGAGGTGCAGCCTTTTTGGCGGTTTCTCCCATTTCGATCCGTTTTGCAGGATTGGTGATGAGTCTTTCCACCTCTTGAATCAACGATCCGGCAGAGAGGGCTGTCTCAAGAAGTAGAATGGAGCCCCCCCTTTCTTCTAACCAACGTGCGTTCATCTCCTGATGGTTATCCGCCGCATGCGGATAAGGAATCAAAATGGAAGGTTTTCCCGCCAACATGATTTCAGCCATGCTCGTTGCCCCTGCTCGTGCGACGATCAAATCCGAAGCAGCATAGAAGAAAGCCATTTCCTCCAAAAATGGAAGTGGCAGGTAACGAAGTATTGCACCGGACAACGATTTTTTACTTTCCTCTAAGACCATTGCATAATGAGTTTGGCCTGTTAAATGCACAATTTGCCATGCTTTATCTCGCATTCGGGGAAGTGCTTGCAAGAGGGCTTGATTGATGGCGCGAGCTCCTTGACTTGCCCCCATCACCCCGATCACCGGAATCTCCGAAGAAAGGCCTAGTTTTTTGCACCCCTCTTCCTTGCTCATCCCGCCGATTTCTTGACGAACTGGATTCCCAGTCACTCGAATCTCTGCCCGAGGAAGAAAGCGCTTTGATTCTCCAAAACTAACAAGCACTCGAGAAACAAAGCGGGAAAGCAATCGGGTTGTTCTTCCTGGCAGCACATTTTGTTCAAGCAGTAACGAAGGAATTCGCAGGGCAACCGCGGCTAGAAGAACCGGTGAAGAAACGTATCCCCCTGTTCCGAGAACCACCCGTGGCCTAAACCACAAGAAGAACCAGAACGATTGCAAGAAGCCAATCCCCATAAAAAGTAAGCCAATCACTTTTTTCAAGATTCCTTGGCCAACCAAAGGACGAGAAATGATGGCTCGAAATGGAATGTTGTAAGTTTCCGTCACTTTTTTTTCAAGCCCCCGCTTGGATCCCACATACACCACTCGGTGAAGTTTTAATGCTTGGGCAACCACCAATCCAGGATAAACATGACCACCCGTTCCTCCCCCAGTGACAACGATATTCAAGCTTTTCAATTAATTTTCAAGTTCTTTCAAGGAAAAGCTTCTCCTGCATTCCTTCATGCGGCTTTGATGCCGAAGCCATGCGAGAAAGATTGAGGAGCAGTCCCACCGAAATCATGGCCGACAAGAGGCTTGATCCCCCGTAGCTAATAAAAGGAAGGGCCACGCCAGCTGGCGGAATCAAGCTCATCACCATGGCCATGTTCAGCACCGCTTGTCCTACAATGGCAGCTGTTAACCCGCCACCGAGCATCTTTGCATAAGGATCCTTTTGCTTGAGCGCGATGTTCATTCCTCGGGCAGCAATGAAAACAAACAAGAGCAGAACAAGAAAAGTGGCCACAAAACCCCCTTCTTCACCCAGAACGGCAAAAATATAATCGGTGTGCTGTTCTGGAAGATAAAAATATTTTTGCCTTCCCGCGCCAAGCCCCAACCCAAACAAGCCACCCGATCCAAGAGCGATGAGGCCTTGAATAATATGATAACCTCCACCCAACGGATCCTTCCAAGGATGGAAAAAGGAAGTCCAACGTGTTAACCGATAACGAGCGGTTAGCATGAAGAAAAAACCGACAGGAATCGAAGCGCTTGCCAGAATAGCAAGCTGGCCCGTTCGAAGTCCACTGATACACAACATGGTTCCAAAAATCAACAACAAGAGGAACGAAGTCCCAAAATCAGGTTCTTTGAAAACCAAAGCGATCACCGGCATCACCAGAAAAAGAAGGGGGAGAATGATCTTGGTGAAGGAAGTCGAGATCCGTTCATGTCGTGTCAGAAACCAAGCCACAAAAAGAACGAGAATGACTTTCGAAATTTCCGAGGGTTGAAAACTAAGAGGGCCAAAGGCAAGCCATCTCCGAGCCCCGCCCGCGGAAATCCCAATCCGCGGAACCAAGACGATCGCCAGTGACATCACCGTGATCAAGTAAAGCCAAGGGGTGGCTTTCCTCACTTTTTCTAAATCCATCCGATAAGCAAAAATCATGCCGACCAGACCCACCACGAGCCAAAGCAATTGTCGCTTCAAGAAGTAATACGGATCGGGATTTGACTTCGTCATGGCCAGCGCTGTGGAAGTGCTGGCACTAAAAACCATGACGATTCCGATCGCCAACAAAATGAAGACAATGAAGAGCAACACCAGATCGGGAAGTCGATTTTTCATGCCGTCCCTTTGGATGAAAATTCGCGAACCGCTAACTGATAAAGATCCCCACGTTCTTCCGCCGAATGGAATAAATCGAAGCTGGCACACCCTGGGCTTAAGAGAACAAGGTCTCCGGATCTCGCTTGTTTGCGGGCTTCCCGAACCGCGCTCTTCACATCAGATACCCCCGTTCGACAAGAAGGTGGGAGAAATGAAAAAACGTCTAAAATTTTGGTGTTGTCTTTCCCCAAAGCAATCAAAGCCTTTACTCTCCCCTGCGCCGCATCCACCATCGGTTTAAAATTAAGATTTTTGTCATAGCCTCCTGCAATAAGAACGATCGGTTTCTCGAAAGTTCGCAGCGCACTAGCGACCGCGTCAGGATTTGTCCCTTTGGAATCATCGACAAAGTCTATCCCATCGACCGTGGCCACAAATTCAAGGCGATGAGGCAATCCTTTAAAATTCTCAATTCCTCTTTTGATCTGTGGTAATCCACATGCCACACAAATCGCTGCTGCAGAGGCGAGATTTCGACGGTTGTGTTCTCCCGGCAATGGGAAGTCGGCAAAAGTGGCCACCGTCTTTTCGCCATCTTTCTGTGACCACACAATCGAATTTCCTCGGATGAATACCCCTTCTCCCTTTGGTTTTTTCCCAAACCATAAAATTTTTCCCTTGGCTTTCGCTGCTAAGTTTTGGATGATCGGATCATCTTGATTGAGCACAGCCCAGTCGTCTTTTTTTTGATTTTCGAAAATGCGTGCCTTGGCTGCAACATACGTGCTGAAATCAGGGTGACGATTCAAATGATCTTCCGTGATGGTTAGGATCGAAGCAATGCGAGGACGAAAATCAACGATCGTTTCAAGCTGAAACGAGCTCACCTCCATCACAGCCCAGGTATGGTCGGACATGTTTTCGATCTCGTCTAATAACGGAATCCCAATGTTTCCGACCACGCAAGCATCCAACCCATTTTCCTTAAGCAAGTGTCCGACCAAAGCCACCACCGTCGATTTCCCATTGGTTCCAGTCACAGCGATGATAGGGCCTGGACAGAATCGATACGCGGCTTCAATTTCAGGCCATATCGGAATTTTTCTTTGTCGGGCTTTTTCTAAAATGGGAAGTGCTGGATTGACACCAGGGCTCAGGAGGATGCAATCAGAATTCAAAATTTTCTCCGTGTGCCCCCCCCACTCTCCACTGACGCCAAGCTTTTTTAGTTCTTCCACGGTGGAATCGTTTGAGTCAAACCGCTTGGTGTCACTCGTAAAAATCTCGTATCCTCTTTTGCGGAAAAAACGAACGGCAGCCATCCCACTTTTTCCAAGGCCTAGCACGGCCATTTTCTTGCTAATAGCCATGAACGGCCCCCACAATCGAAACCCACACCAAAAACAAAGAAACAATCCAAAATCGGAGAGTGACTTGACTTTCTGGAACACCCGAAAGCTCAAAATGATGGTGAAGCGGAGACATTTTGAAAAGTCGTTTGCCCCCTGTGGCTCTGAAATAAACCACTTGCAGAATCACCGAAAGCGCCTCTGCCACCAAGACTCCTCCCGCAATCGGAAGCCAATAAACAAGCCGTGATTGAAAAGCCAACGCACAGAGAGCGCCACCAAGGGCTAAAGAGCCAGAGTCTCCCATGAAGACTTTGGCTGGATAACCATTAAACCACAAGAAGGCCATGAGGGCACCGAGGAGCGCTGCGCTAAAGTAGCTCCCGACCGGATTCGGATTTTGGATGACTGAGACGATGAAAAAAAAGGAGATGATGATCCCTGAAGTGCCTGCGGCCAATCCATCCAACCCATCGGTTAAATTCACGGCATTCGTTGTGGCGGTCAAAACAAGAACTACAAAGGGAACAAAAAGCCATCCCAAATCCCATGAGCCAACCCAGGGAATCTCCACTTGATGAATCCCCATCGTTTTTTGGAGCACAAAACCAAGGCCCAAACCAATAATCAGTTGCCCAAGAAGTTTGTGTCTCGCTTTCAAACCCAAATTTCTCCCATGAAGAATCTTCGGCAGGTCATCGAATAGTCCAAGAAGTCCGCTGGCCACAAAAGTTCCAAGCAGAACCCACATTTCTTGGTTCCACACGGGTGAAGTGGCTAGGACAACGCTCAGAATAATGGCAATCCCCCCCATTGTGGGAACGTCACGCTTTTTGGCGAGGTGTTCTTTAGGCCCCTCTTCGCGAATGGTTTGATACCAAGACAGTTTTCTTGAAATGGCGAGCCAAGCTTTGGTGAACAAAAAGCAAAGCCAATAGCTCAAAATTGCACACAAGAAGAAATTCACGTTTTGAGAAGTCCTTTGGAGATTCGCTCCATCCCCATCTTCCGCGAGCCTTTCACCAAAACGACATCATGTGGTTTTACAAAATGATTAAGCTCACCCAAGAGTTCTTGATGCGTATCAAAATGTTTGGCCACGCGAAGTTTGGCTTTTTGGGCTTCATCCACGGTTTGCCTCGCGAGCTCACCCATCGCAAAAAGGGCATCAAAGCGCTGATCGAGCATTTGCTGCACAACGTCTTCGTGGGCTTTTCGCCCGGCGTCCCCTAATTCCAACATGTCTCCCAACACCAAAATTCTTCGACCTTCCGTTGGCAAAACAGCCACTGTTCTCATCGCCGCTAAGAGTGAGGCGGGATTGGCGTTATAAGAGTCATCCAACACGCGCACCCCATCGTCTCGCTTTCGTTGTTCAAGCCTTCCATGAGGTGCATGGCACGAAAGAGCCCCTTGCGCAATTTCTTCGAGGCTCACTTGAAAGCTCAAGGCAATGGCGGTGGCTCCAAGGAAATTAAGGAGATTGTGTCTCCCGAGAAGTGGGACAAAAATTTCTTGATTTCCAAATGGGGTAACCAGCAACCCATGCGTTCCCTCCCAGGTTTCTCGAATATTCTCGGCATGGATCCACTGGCTCGAATCAAATCCGTAAGTTCGAACCGGACACGAAGCCTTTTTTCTTAGATAATCTGTCCAAGAATCTTCTCCATTCAAGAAAGCCAACCCATCCAAGGGGAGTGATTCGAGCAATTCCCCTTTGGCGTCTGCGATGTCTTTGATGGAACCGAGCAAACCAATGTGTGCTTCCCCAATCGAGGTGATCATCCCCACGGTGGGTGACGCAATGTCACAAAGCACCTTGATTTGTCCTTTCCCCCGCATGGCCATTTCAAGAACAACGGCTTGCTGTGAAGGCTCCCACGCCAACACGGTAAGGGGAACACCAATCTCATTGTTATAACTCTCAGGCGCTTTCAGGACCGGATGATGGAGGGAAAGAAGATGGGCGGTCATTTCTTTAGCGGTCGTTTTTCCACTGGAACCAGTAATAGCGATCACAGGGGCAGTAATGCTTAAGCGATACCAGGAAGCCAACCGCATGAGGGCCCGTTCCGCATTTTCAACCAGAATCAGCGGGCCTCCCTTCGTTTCGGTCACCGGGCGAGTGATCAGGCAAGCGACAGCTCCACGCTTGAATGCATCTTCAATGTGAAGATGCCCATCGGTTTTTTCCCCCGAGAACGCAATAAAAAGATCCCCTTGGCTTACCACTCGGCTATCGATGACCACACGACGAATGAGAAGATGGCTTGCCCCCTCCTCTCCGTGAGGTGGAGTGGAGAAAAATTTCCCCTTGACCGCTTTCGCGATTTCAAGAAGGTTGAGGGGCTCCATGCTGTTCAAGAAACGCTTCCACAATCTCCCGATCATCAAAATGAATCGTTTGATTCTTGAAGATTTGGTAGGTTTCATGTCCCTTTCCTGCGATAACCACA
>JABDET010000017.1:1465-26726 GCA_013286945.1 Candidatus Melainabacteria bacterium | reverse complement strand
AGGAAATGAAGAAAACCATTAAGCCCGAATACAAAAAACATAAGACCCAACAAGATTCGTGCAATCGACGCTATAATATTCATGAAACCTCCTTTAAAAGATCATCCCAGAGTTGAATCGGTTGTTTCTTGAAACGAACCTTCGTTACCTTTTCAATTCCTCAAGAGGAATCCATACAAAGTTAGTGAAATTGGCGATAAATTAAACCAGGTAATGGAGTTTACCTTTAACCGCCCCAACGGCTGATAACTCCTACAGCGTTTCTTTAAGAAAGGAGAAGTCTATGTTGAGGCTCGTTTTGATTATCATCGGTGGTGGAGTCGGTTCTGTCTTCCGATATCTGGTGTCTGGGCTCGCGTACAAGCATCTAGACAACGCTTTTCCCTGGGGCACCTTAGCCGTTAATCTTATTGGTTCATTTCTCGTGGGTTTTCTCTGGGAGATTTTCAACCGATTCACCTTCTCCCCAAATACAAAAATGTTTGTTTTTATTGGTGTGATTGGTGGGTTTACCACTTTCTCTAGCTATGCCCTGGAAAGTGTGAATTTGATTCGGGAAGGAGAAATTGGCCTTAGCCTAACCAACATGATCATCAGCAACATTTTGGGAGTCTTCCTCGTTTTGATTGGTCTTGTCAGTTGCAGATACTTATTGACTGTCTTAAAATAGAAAGTGATCGGTGAAGAATTTATTCGGCGCTGGCCACGAAAGCTTGGAAAGCCGCAAGCCATTCCGGATCATGTTCCCCTATGGTTCGGGCGGCCCCACTTGGATCCTTGTAATAAAACAACTCAAAAGTAGGCCCAAACAGTTCGGTTTCCTTGCTTCTCAAGATCTGTTCTCTTTGTCCTGGAAAAATTGAGAATAATTGAGTTTCATTGGCACGATCACAGGCTTTTACACTTTCCTCCGTGATGAAATTAAAAGCAGGCCGATTCAGCTCGGCCATCGCTGCCCGGAAAGCATGGCCCAATTCGTGAACCAGATTGCTCTCAAATGAAAAATCTTCAAGCCGTGTGCGCTTGTCGCGTAGAACCCCCGCATTGATCTCCGGGTTATAGAATCCTCCCTTCTTCGGATGATCTTCAATCACTCTCCCCCACTGCTCGGAGCGTGTGAGCCATTCGTCTAAAATATAAAGTTTTTCTCCTTGATCCGGTTCTGCTGAGTGAAGATTTCGACTCACTCGATGATAACTTGGAATCACCACACACGAGCCCTTTAAACTGGAGAATTTTGTGCTGGCGATTGTGGAAAGACGCCTGTGTTCAAAGTGGTTGGAGTTAAATAAGCGAATCTGAGTCAGAAATTGTTTAGCATGAGAATCATCCCGAGACCCCATGTGCTTTTCCACCACATCTCCAAGAGTTAGATTCCTCTTTTCAACGTCGGGTAAGCGCACTAAAAAGCCGGAAGGATTTTTCCCCAAGGTCAAAATTCCAAATTCATTATTGCCTTCTTCCCCTAATACTTTGAAAATTTCTCTCCTTTTTTCCTCTGCATCGGCCCCCTTCGGACTGACGCCAAATTTTTTATTAAAATCTGTCAAATGGTGTTTGATAATGTCAGCGATATCCACAAAACCTGGATGATGGAACCGGAGATCGAAGTCTGGAGCGAAGTCAGGGGCGATACCTGTGCTGATAAGGCTTTCTTTTCGACGAACAACGTACACCTTCGTACCGAAATCATGAAGCGCTTGCAGAATGCCGTTAGGAAAGTAGTCTAACTCTCCTTTGAGCCGCCTTATCGCTCGCCAATTAGGGCGATTCTGTCGTGGTGCCCGCTTGAAAAGATCCCGAATGAATCTTTCACGCTTAGGAGAAGGGGGGATTGAAGGGGGACGCGGCGGAAGGGGGCCTCGAGAGCCCACCGGTCCGGTTTCTTCGATTTGCATATGAAAAACAGCACTTCCTCATTGTCTTCTAAATGAGAATGAGCCCTGTTTTTCAGTTAACAAGGCTCATTCTTTACTAGTAAACATTCTTTATTCCTGCGCTCCTTGACGCTCCTTTTGGCCTCCCTAGTGCCGGGGTACGGGACCGTGTTTCGATTTCTTGTTCCTACACCTATATTATACCCACTAACACCACAGTTCAACCATCAAAACAGCCCTTTTCTCGTGCAATTTGGGGGTCGCAAGACCTCATCCCATGTTCATTCAAGAAACTACACCGGAGATCTTCCACTGATCACTCGAAAGAGAACGACCACAATGGCAACAACCAACAAGATGTGTATAAACCCACCCATGGTGTACGAGGTGACCATGCCAAGCGCCCACAGAACCAAAAGAATGACACAAATTGTCCAAAGCATATTAGACCCCTTTCGAGGGAGCCGCGACAGCGCTTACGCTTTCGATCGCTTCCTCTCGTTTTTCAAACACTTTAACAAGTTTCGTGAAATTAGTGATTTCCAAAAGTTTGAGAATCTTTGGGTTTGAACAAATAACGTTCATGTCTCCATGATGCTCTTGTACTAGTCTGTATGCCCCTATCAATACCCCCAAGCCACTTGTATCCATGAATTTAACATTCTCCAAACTTACAACAAGATGGCGACACCCACTCCTAACCAATGTTATCATCGGTTCTTGAAAACTGGGCGAGGTTGATAGATTGACTTCCCCCTCGACATCTACAAGCACTGCCTTCGGTCCAAGCTTTTGCACTGACATTTTAAGATCCAATCGCTTCACCTTCTTTCGAAATAATCAAAAGAGACAATAAGCTGCAGCTCCCACTCAGGAGAGCCGCAGCTTATACTTTTTACTCGTTTGTTATTCCCTGATTACTGACGTGCATACTCTGTTCGAAGCTCGTTTGAAGAACCTCCCGATGTGTTCGACGCGCTGAGAGTCACCACGATGTGATCCCCCGATGCTAGTTTGCTGGAATCGACATGAAACGTATAGTTGCCGACTGAATCAGCCATCGTTGTGGTGTCTAAGACATTGACACTTGTCGGACCAGACATCCCAAAAAAGCCATGTCTTGGCATATCAGAAATTACGCTTATTCTCACCGTCGCATTAGGCTGGGTTGTTCCCGAGATATCAAAGATCGGGGCAACAGCTGAAGCTGGAGCCGGCCCAGTTAGGAGGAGCTTAAAAGCTCCACTGGTTTGCGTAGGTTGCTGTGCTGGCGAATTTTGCACAGGTTGCAGGATTGGCGCATACGGAAGATCCGCGCCCCCCGTCCGGCTCATAATACTTACGGTTTGGTTATAGGCCTGCCACTTCACATCGGCACCCAGTGCTTCGCTTACAAACCGCAGTGGAACCAGAATTCGTGACCCCGACATAAGAGGCGGAACATCCAAGGTACCCGGAGTTCCGTTTACTATGGTTCGAGTTGAGTTCATGAAGAGTGTAATGAGCGTTGCTCCACGAGCAGCCGTCACCGATTGCTTTAGCGAATCGTAATTCACGGTAGCGCCCAACTTTTCAAAAATCCCTCGCAAAGGCACCATGACCCTGCCTTGAGACATGATGGCGGGTTGATCAAGTGCGATTGTTTGACCATCTACTAGAACAGCAATTGGAGTGTTCGCAGCCGCTGTCGGCGTCCAGGGAAGGACCGACAAGAAAAAGAAGGCAAGAATTCCAACCATAGACTTCATTATCGTAATTCGTTTCATTTTATATCTCCTTTCCTTAATCTGTATTATCAAGAGCAAATTGGGGCAGCTTGAATCAAGTGGAAGGAAGCACGCTAGCCGTGCTCATGCCGTAGATGTTTTGGATGCATAATCGATCTGAGAAGACGTGAAAGAAGAGGATGGGAAAAACGACTGTGGGTGTTCATAATGGCCTCCTCCTTTTTTGGACAGACTTGCAATGAGCAAAGTCTCGAGGAAGGGAGACGAGGTTGTCTCGGTGCCGCGATCTTTCTACTTATGTTATACCCTTCCCGGAGATCCCTAAAACAATAATGAGATCGTTATAATGAGGGTAAAAGCAGAATAGAGGGATAAGTTCGACCCTCCAGAATAATTTAAGTTACCACAAAGGCGGTACCCATGAAACGTGAAGAACGTGCCTCAGGGAACCAAAATCGTCAAGCTCTACAGCGAACAAAACCAGCAAAATCAAAGCCCAAACAAGGCAAGGTTGGAGAAAATCCCCACAATCGGTTGATTGAGCTTTCGACAGATATTCTTTCAATTACGGGATCTGATGGTTATGTTGTCGATTTGAATCCAGCCTCAGAAAACATTTTCGGGTTTACCGCAAAAGAACTGAAATCCAAACCTGCTCTTGAGTTTGTCCATCCGGACGACAGAAAAAGAGTCCTCAGTGCATGGCAAAAAGTAAGCTTACGTGAAGAGAGCGTTAATTTTGAGAGTCGAGGATTGTGCAAGGATGGCTCATACAAATGGATCTCGTGGACCGCGCACCCTTCCCTAGACAAAAAGTTAATCTATAGTGTTGGCCGTGATATTACAGAACACCGGATGACCGATCAAAAAATTTCGCAACACGCGAATCAAATTAAAGAGATCAACGCCAATGTCACCGATACCGCGCGAATAAAAAACGAATTCATGGCCAATGTATCCCATGAACTTCGCACGCCATTAACCCTCCTTCTTGTACCCCTTGAGTCGTCCTTAGACGGTGAGTACGGCATCTTGAATAAAAGCCAGGAGGGGGCTCTTCGAACGGTTCATAATCACTCGCTTCGGCTTCTTCAAATCGTGAATGGAATTCTCGATTTTTCTGGTTATGCAACCGGAACAAAAGAAGTGAAGCGTGAGCCGATCGATATCGCTGCTATCACCCTGGGGATGTTGGGGGACTTTCAACCGATGATCAAGCTGCAGGGACTGGAGTACACCTTTGTCGCTGTTCCACCTAAGGCTTTCGCGATGATGGATCGCTATATCTATGAACGAATTTTGTTTAATTTGCTTTCCAATGCCATCAAGTTCACGGAAAAGGGTGGGCACGTTTCCGTAGCGATAAAACTTGATAAAAATCGTCTGCAAGTGTCCGTTGCAGACACCGGCATAGGCATTGAAGAGGCGGATCTTAAAAATCTTTTCCAGAAATTCACCCAGCTTGAAAGTTCTTCCACTCGGCGATTTGAAGGGCTCGGGCTTGGATTGGCTCTCGCTAAAGAATTTGCTAGTCTCCTCGATGGAACGATCTCCATACAAAGTAAAAGGGGGAAAGGGAGCACGTTCACCCTCGAATGTTCCGCCCCTCACTCGACTGAAAGTCCTACAAAATTTTTATCTCTGAAAGGAACTGGGGGATCGGCACAAAAGGAAAGCTCTCCTCAATCAAAAGAACGATCTTCGCCTGAATATAAGTCAGAGGAAGGCTTGCCCAAAATTCTTGTGGCTGAAGACAATCTCGAGCTGGCTACTTATATTAGAACGATACTCCGTGGACTTTATCAAATCAAACTTGCCCCCAATGGACAAGAAGCTTTGGAAATCGCCCGTGAGTGGCTCCCGGATCTGATTCTTTCTAACATCATGATGCCCAAAATGGACGGTTTGGAGTTTTGCGTGGCCGTTAAATCGGATGCAGAACTAGCCACGATTCCTTTTGTTCTTCTCACGGCTTTGACCCATCGAGATGCCTTGTTGAAGGGCTGGGAGGCTGGCGCGGACGAGTATCTGTTCAAACCCTTTCACTCAACAGAACTACTCACAAGAATCAAGTCGATGATTTTAGCACGACAAGAGCATCAAATGATTAACCAAATGAAAACCGATTTCGTCGCCTTTGCTGCCCATCAATTGAAAACACCCGAAGCTGAAATAAAGGCCTACGTTGATAACCTTCTGGATGGCTTGGCGGGCCATTTGACGGAAGAGCAAAAACACTATCTCGTCAAGATAAAGGAAATTAATACCGGCAATATTCGCCTCATTGCAGACTTACTGAGTGTTTCAAAAATTGACCGAGAAAAAAACCCATGTAACATCACATCCACGCCGCTGAAAAAGATCATTCAAAGAGCCGCCCAGGACTATCTCGATCTGGCAAAGGAAAAAGGATTGAACTTCCAAGTCAAAGATGATGATGGACGAAAAATCATTGTTTTGGCTGATCTTCAGAAAGCCGTTGAAGCCGTAAAAAATGTCATCGACAACGCAATCCGATTTACCGACCAAGGCACCATTGCAATTGAAATCATGAACGAGGACCATGTCGGAGTTATTAAGGTCAAAGACACGGGAACCGGGATCCCTGAACATATTCTGTCGAAGCTTTTCAAGAAGGAACTGGTTTTTGATAATCCGCGGCCTCGAGGAGGATCGGGCTTGGGTCTTTACATCGCAAAGAGTTTTATGAAACTCCAAGGTGGTGACCTGACGGTGACATCCACCGTTGGAGAAGGCAGCACGTTTACCTTTACATTTCCGAGATCGAATGGACAAGAAGTTTCGGAACACTCGCTAACAAAACAAAGCGCCTTCACGGCGTAAATAAAAATGAAAGGTGGGAGGCATATGGTAATAACTCAGCAAGGCACAATATTGATTGTGGAGGATAATCCTGGTTTTCGGTTTTGTTACAGGACCGTTTTGGAAGCAGAGGGGTATACGGTCTTGGAAGCCGAAGATGGGGCAGAAGGATGGGAAATGGCCCAGACAAAAACTCCGGATTTAATCCTGTTGGATTTGATGCTCCCGAAGCTCCATGGCTTTGAGGTCTTGGAGAGAATTCGAGCCAATCCATTGACCAGCAGTATCCCCGTTGTCATCCTCACGGTGAACGAGGATCCAAAGGACAGGCAAAAAGGTTTGAAGCTCGGAGCCAACGACTATTTTGTCAAGGGTTCGGATTCGCCAAAACACATCGTCAAAATGGCTGTTGGGGTCTTGGCCAGAGCTTAGGTCTCGGACAAATCCATCCCCTTCGGGGACGTCACGGATACTTGTCCATGGGTCCTCGACACAGTGACATCCGTGTCACTAGAAAACTCTTTCAAAGTCAAGAGGTGGTGTGAATTGAAAAGGATGAAGTGGCTTTTTGCGGTGTTTGTATTAGGCGCCATGTTGTGTCTTCGCCTGATTTATACTCCTGCTAACGGAAGTGAAAAATTACCGGAAACGTCTTTGCGGACTAACATCAGCAGCCAAGAACTTTCCAACCGAATAGCCACCGCGTACAACAAGATTAATAACCTCTCAGCAAACGTGAGTATCCACTTCAAGCTCATCAATGCGGGCATTGGGTTCGATAGCACCGGAGCCTTTTATTACAAGGAACCCGATAAAACGAGTCTGCAGCTCAACGGTATCCCGAAGTTTCTTCTCGACCAGGAGAATGCGGGGGTGCTAAGAAGCGTTGATATTCTGGCCGGCCTACGGCGAGAAATCACCTTGGAGTATGATGCCGGGGTCGTAGACCAAATCAAACTCGATGGAAAGTTATGCTACACGGTGAAGCTAATTCCCAAAACCAAAGAAGATGTGGCTAGGATTCTCGTTTGGGTTGACGCAGAACAATACACGATGCCACTGGCCATTCTGATTTACAACGATGGTTCGACGCTGACGCAGAAGAAGCGCTACTTGCCTTGTGGCGGCGTCTACGTAGCAAAGGAGATAAGAACCTTTTACGATTCGCCGAAGACTCAAGCTGAAATCGACGCATCGATTCAGAATTGTGAGGTGAACAAGCCGATCCCTGACAGCTTCTTTAAAAATCGAAAGGCCTCAAATCTAGTAAGCCCCTTCTAACTGATTGTCAATGCGTAATCCGCATAATATCGCCCGCATGTTTGTCATTGTGAACTAGAGGAAGCCTCCCAAAGTGGAGACCTCTTCATCGCGTGTACAAAACATCTCTAGGTTATCTGATGTTGTGAGAATTAAGGTTAGTGCCCTGATATTTCGATAAAATTTGCCGGATCGTTACTTGAGTGACTTCTCCTGTCGGCAAAGCAATTGCGATCATCGCGCCCCCTCCAGAGATTTCCTGATTGTATTTAAACGCTGCTTCCTCGGGCATGCCTTGGTCTTTCAAGAAGCCAACCATTCCTCCAGCAACAGCACCGGCAGCGGTCGTTCCGGCAGCAGCTACAATCGCGGTTGCGAGCGCACCCGCTCCTGTCACTAAGCCTACGCCTGGGATGAAAAGAGAGGCAAGCAATGCGACCGTCCCTACCCCAAGACCTACCCCAGCTCCCTTAGCCGCACCTACACCTGCATCAGCGGCGGTTGTTGTGGTAATACCCCCTTTGGCGTTCTCGACCACGTCTTTCCCTTCGAGGGTCACCGAAGCACCGGTTCTGGTTTTCCCGTAGGCTTCATTAAAAATCAGACTAATATCTTCCGGTTTTACACCATTGTCAAGAAGGGCGCCCACAGCTTTTTCCGCCATCTCGCCATTAGGAAATGATGCATAAAGAACTTCTTTCATTTGCGCACATCCCTTTAATTGATTTAATTGTCAGAACTCTGATTACTCTCAAGAGAGGTTGTCAAGTATTCGCCCGTGCAGTGAAAAGATGCGCGAATAAGGAAATTACCGCGACAATTAAAAGAAGATGAATTAAACCACCAAAAATATGTTGTGTAAAGAATCCAAAAAGCCACAACACTAGGAAAAGTCCAAACAATCCCAAGAACATATCGCACCTCCTTTTTGAAAAAGTCCAGTCCTTACTTTAAGGCTAATGGTGCGGTAAGCTGTTCAAGCAAGAGTTCTTTGCGCTCTTGCATCTTTACACCGATGGCTTCAAGACGCTCCGAAGAAAGATACTTCTTGGCTTCCGGAAACATCTCGCCTTCTTCTTCCTTCACGTGATGCTCCACTTCCTCAATTAATACGGTAACCTTGGCGTCATACTTCTCGTCAGTTGGGGACATTTTGGAAAGTTGCGATAAGAGGTTTTTTACAATGGCGTGTGCTTCTATCGCCTCTAACACGTCCTCCTTAAGCTCTTCTTTTTTTGCATTTTTCACCGCCGGATAGAAAAATTCTTCTTCTATCTTGGAGTGAATCTCGAGTTCTCGAGTAATTTCCTTAACAATCTCTTGCTTTTTCTTGGCAGAGTTGGTTTTACTCTTTTGAATCTCTTCAAACTCTCTGAAGAGTTCCTTTACTTTAACGTGGTCCTCTTTGAGTAACTGTATTGCAGTCTCGTTTTTCATTTTCTCTCCCTTTAACTCGCAATGGTTTGCTCTGAATGCCTTATGTTTATAGTATACCCCCTTGACCAACCCGTTGAAACATGTCCGGAGCTCGTTTGCTGTTATCCAATGCGGAATAACCCAGATACCCGACAACCTTTACATCCCTAGAAGACTGCTCTGCGATAACCTTAAGCCTTAACCAGACTATCAAGCTTATCTTTCAATAATTTGGCGATTGGGGGGTGAGAAAATTTTTGTTCCATGTCTCGACGAGCGCGAAGGCCCACTTCTTTGGCTTTCGTCGGATTGGCGAAAACGTGGCGCATGAATTGGCGTAGCTGTTGCTTGTCTGGGTTTGCCCAACGATGCCCCTCGAAAGCCGGGAGCTCTTTTGCAATCTCACTGTCAACGGGAACAACCTCGTAATCTAACAGGAAACTGTTCTCCCTGTTCATGAATTCAGTATTTCCACTCCATCCGGTTCCAATGGTGGGCAACCCGCAAGACATCGCTTCCATGTACGGCCTCCCCCACCCCTCTCCATGACTCGGGAGAACAAAGCAATCCATGGCACGGTAAAGCATCGGCATCAATTTTCCAAGACACGCGGCATCAAAAAGAACAATCGGTGGATCGTTTCTTCCGAGAGAATCAAGTTTCTCTTGAAGCTCTGCCTTGTAATCAATGCCAAGCGTTGTCCAAGTCTTGATGATCAAGAGGACTGGCTCACCGGGTGAGAACTCTTCCAAGAAAGCTTCGATGAGAATGTCCCATCCTTTTCTCAAACTCCACTCAAACAAAGAGAAAAACTTAAATCGCTTCGCATCAACAATTTCAGTGGCAGGTCCTTCGGGAGAGTAAAAATCGGTATCAATGGAACCAGGGAGTTTGAATAATTTTTTTTCTGGAATTCCTGATTGGCTAAAAGAAACCCAATTAAAATCGGATGGAACCCAAACTCCATCCAATTGCATGCAGTTAGATACCCAGTCTGCAGGGAACCGATCGGTTTCATACATGCAACGCACCACATTCATGGAAGCTTTTGGATCATGCAGAACAAGCGAAGGGATGCTATGCGAGACTGACACATACGAGTCCATCGCCACTTCAGCTCGTCCCCCCGGCAAAGCACTGAAGAACTCCTCGGTAAGCGCTGCGGCTCTCCCGTCGTCCTTTTCCACATTCTCTCCGTGAAACTCGATGATTCGTGGGATGACAGGAATCTTGCTTTTTCTTAAAGCCAAAACAAACTGCCTGGCTTCCTCCCCGTAGCCGATCGGTCGATCGAAATGTCCATGCCAAACATAGCCTGTATTCATAGAATGTACCATTCCTCTATAGCCAGTCTTGTTCGAGAGAAGTTTGGGCAAGTCCCTTCTCCCACTTTTGTCATCCTTTTGAAGAAACCGTGATATCCTGAGTCTAACGGTCATCGAACGATGGCCATCAGAAAAAAGGAGGCAAGTTCATGAACATTAGTCCAATCGGCACTGCATTGAACGGCGAAATATCCCAGGTTCAATCGGAGCTGGCAACGTTCGAACAAGGCGATCCTGGGATAATGACTTCACAAACAGGAAACAGCCCTCAAGACATTGTGGAGTTAGGGGAAGCATCTTTGGCACAAGGAGCAATGAGTCCAACGTCTCTTGGAAGCGAGTTTTTGGGCATCGACTCCACCGCTCCGATTCTCGACAATTTACTCGAAGGTGTCGAAGGTGAGCTTCAGCAAGAAGTCAATCAGTACAATAATTTGCCAGCTCCCCAAAGTGATTCTTCATTCTTGGGGGGGGATCACCGGAGCCTTAGGTGGCCTCCTAAGCTTCCTCTAAAGACACACTCCCAGGCTTGCGCTATCCCTGCGGGCTCCCACGCGGGATAGCTTTTTTGTCAAGAACCGCTGAGAAGCCACCCAAGTTCGCCGAAAATTTCAAATCGATCCGTGCCAACGTTCGAGACTTCGTTTGTCCCATAAGGATGTGCCTTGTATGGCCCCGCTCCCGGTTTCTTATCCAACGGACTCCAACCCCATGTTCCGGCACAAATGGTTTTGAGATAAATCTCAATTTGCTTTTGGAATTCCTGATCCATCGCTGCTTGAAGCTCGGGATGTGATTGCAAGAACAAGATGATTTTTGGATGTTTCCAAAGGTCTTGCGCCGTCTTCGGATTCTTGGCTAACTTTCGAAGCTCGGGATCTTCATCGCAAAACTCCTCCAAGGCTTGATCAAGCTTTTTTGCTTGTTGGCTTTCTTCGGAAAACGGCGAGATAAAGCCATCCGGAAAAACCCCCATGAATCTCAAAGCCTGGACATGGCTTGCCTCAAGATGCTCGACCTCTTCATCTCCAAAACTCCTGATGACGGCTGGAACTTTAGAGTATTCCGATGGATTGGTCTTAAGCTGACGAAGCGTCCTCATGTAAACCTTGCAGCGAGAAACTTCTTCTTCGAGGATTGTTGACTGATCGACCTGGGGAAGAGCCTTCATGGCTTGCAGCGCTTGAACCATATCAAGATTCAAACTGGCCAAAGTCTTCTCATCCAGCGTTTTCAAAACTGCTGGTATCTTGTCATGCTCTTGTGGATCCGTATTCCTCAGGTTCTGCAGGATCTTGATGTAGATTTTCCACACGCCGAGGATCGCCACATGGATCTCTTTTTCTCGATCTCTCGCTTGCTTGCCACTTGCTGGATGACCTTTGCTGACTTCCCCCCTTTTCATGGGAGGTCGTTTTTCGAAATGAGGCTCATCCGCTGGTTCCCGCGCTTTGTGAGAAAGCACCGGATTATGCTCACTGCTGGAACGGGATGATAAGAGCGGTTTCTTGATTTCGAACATGGTATCTCAATTCACATGACGCCGAGCCAGCGTGATTCAGCTCGGCGTCATATAGAATCGTAATTGATTAATGTCCTCCTGCTTTTCGAAAAACATTTCCCATCTCATTGTTGGCCGCGTAAGCAGCCCCATACAATCCCGCTGCTCCGCTTGCGTAAGCTTGACCGATCCCAGTTTGCGCATCCATGATTGTCTTTTGTTGTGAGGCCATGTTTGTGAGCTGAGCGGTATACATGCTTGTAAAGATGCTGCTCAGTTGCAATATAGTTCCTTGAATCGCTTGGGCCTTCCCCGCTGCGATGATCGCAGCTAGTCCTGCTGCCATGTCAACACCTTCCTTCTAAGAAATTTTCTTGCTTTGTTTAGAATGCTCCATTCCCACTCAGAACTTGGCTCCACTGACTGGCAAGCCTAAGATTGGTTTCCGCTGTGGTTATTCGAGCACTCTGTGCCAGAGAGTAGTTGGCTGCGGCCGCTTGTTTAGTCATCGCGGCCTCCGAATTCTCCTGTACATTTTGGCCAAGCTTTTTCTGAACATCCATGTTCTGGTTTAACATTTGCGCTGCTTGCTTCTGTTGAGCCTGGCCAGCCGTTTGAACAGCATGCAATTGAGCTGCCTGACCGCCGATTCCAAGCAAGGTACTGATTCCACCAAGAATCGCTAGTGCCATGGGTCATCACCTCCTTAATTGACTTCTACTCATGAGTTTAACCGAGGGGAAACAAATAGAAGACAAATGACTTCACCGAGGAGTGGAATACGGATTGGTTTTAGACGTTCTGACTTTGCAGAGATTCCTCGTCGCTGCGCAGGTGAAAAGGCAAGTGGCAGCTCCTCGGAATGACAGGGATACTACTGGTAGCGCAAGGCTTCAATCGGATCAAGCTGACTGGCTTTCTTCGCTGGATAGAATCCGAAGAACACTCCGATGAAGGCTGAAAAACCAAAGGCAAGAAGTATGGAACCAAGCGAAATAGCGACACGCCATTTCATGACACTGGAAAAAACAATGGCCGTAACCACACCGAAGCCGACTCCAATGAGTCCTCCTCCGAAGTTCAACACCAGAGCTTCGATCAAGAACTGACTTAGAATATCCGCGCGTGTAGCCCCAATCGCACGCCGGATTCCGATTTCGCGTGTTCGTTCCGTCACACTCACGAGCATGATGTTCATAACACCGATTCCCCCGACAACAAGAGAAATTCCCGCCACGCTTCCAAGGAGCAAGATCATCACCTGGCTCGTTCCTTGAGCGGCTTGTTGAAACTCGTCCTGACTACGAATCATGAAATCGTTGGACTGCCAAGGGGCGAGATGATGACTCTCCCGGAGAGCATCGGTGATTTCTTGCTGAGCTTTCGCAATCAAGTCTGATGAGGCGGCTGACATCATGAACTGGTTAAAATACGTGGTTCCCACAATGCGTCGCATGCACGTGGTGTAAGGGAGGATGACCGCATCATCTTGATCCCCGCCAAAGCCCCCTGAACCTTTGGCTTGCAACACACCAATCACGCGAAATGGAACATTCTTGATCTGCACAAAGGTCCCCATCGGGTCACTGTCGCCATAAAGATTTTGTTTGACGATTTGCCCGAGGACAGCCACGGCAGCCCCTGAGGTCACCTCATCGTCAGAGAAAGTTCTTCCCGACGAAACAGGCCAGTTCCGTATGTCAAAAAAGTCAGCTGAAACGCCGAAAATGGCAGTAGACCAGTTTTGCCCATTGGCGATGACTTGGGCCACCGTTCTCACCTGGGGAGAAATCAACGCAACGGAGGGGGCGTTTTTCTTGATGGCTTGAATATCCCGATCGGAAAAATTCGTGACAGCACCGTATTGCCGGATTCCACCCTGGGTGACCTGGCCTGGGAGGACCATCAAGAGATTGGTTCCCAGGCTATTGATCTGGGCTGCCACTTGTTCTTGGGCCCCTCGGCCAACGGCCACCATGGCAATCACCGCTCCCACTCCGATCACAATTCCCAAGGTGGTAAGAAAAGCCCGAAGGCGATTTCGAGAAAGAGAAAGAAGCGCGATGGCAAGATAACTGCCAAAAGTCATTTCTTTTCCTCCCGCAAGATCTTTCCGTCCTGAACAATGAGGATTCGCCGCGCTCTTTCTCCGACTGTCGGATCGTGAGTCACCAAGATGACGGTAAGCCCCTCGTCAGTGTTGAACTTTTCAATCATGGCTAGAATCTCTTTGCTTTGCACGGAATCGAGATCACCCGTTGGTTCATCGGCCAGGAGAATCTGCGGCTTGTTCGCTAACGCGCGAGCAATGGCCACGCGCTGCTGCTGGCCTCCGGAAAGCTGAGTTGGAAAATGTTCCATGCGATCTCCCAGTCCAACTTTCTCCAAAAGAACCCGAGCGATCTTCGATCGCTCTTCTTTCGGAGCTCCAGCGTAAAGGAGCGGAAGTTCAACATTTTCAGCGGCGGTAGCGCTGTTTAGCAGATTGAAACTTTGAAAAATAAACCCGATTTTTTTGTTGCGTGTTTTGGACAATCGATCATCATCGAAACCTGAAACATCTTCTCCATCCAAGAGATACTGTCCGCGGGTTGGACGATCGAGGCAGCCGATGAGATTCATGAGGGTCGATTTCCCTGAACCACTGGCCCCCATGATGGAAATGAATTCCCCTTTTTCAATGTTGAGCGATACCCCTCGAAGTGCAAGGACCACCACTTCTCCCAAAAGATAATCTTTCTCGACATTTTCGATCGAAATGAGGCTCATGTTGTTACGCTACGGACCGCGTCGACCGCCGCCGCCAGCCAAAGGATTGGTCGTAGCCGTCGGCGTCCTGGTTTTTGTCTGTACGCCGGTAACCACCGTGTCCCCTTCGTTCAATCCCGATATGACTTCCGTATCGGAATCATCCGTGATCCCAAGCTTTACGTCCTTACGAACCAGCGCGTTGTTCACCAGAACCCAAACATGGGGTTGCTGCCTTTTCTTCCCCCCCGAAGAAGGAAGTCTTCCCGTAGACTTGCCCGTTGCGGGTGGAGTAAAGCGGAAGGCCTGGTTTGAAACCTTCAGAACATTGTCGCGCTGCGCCACAATGAAATTGACCGTGGCGGTCATACCAGGGAGAAGTTGTTCATCGTCATTGTTCACCCCAACGACCACATCATAATTCACCACATTTTGCTGAATGATCGGATTGATCCTGATTTGCTTGACTTTTCCATTGAAGTCTCGGGTTGGAAAAGCCGACACGTTAAACTTAGATAGCTCTCCTAACTTAATCTTTCCAACACTGGCTTCATCCACCTGAGTGTCGATCTGCATCTTCCTCAAGTCTTGTGCTATGACAAAAAGACTTGGAGCCTGAAAGCTTGAAACCACCGTTTGACCAACATCCACATTTCTTGCCACCACAGTGCCATCCACCGGGGAAATAATCCGAGTGTAGTTCAAATTGGTTATGGCTTGAGAAAGCTGAGCCTGTGACTTGTCGTGAAGGGCATTCGCCCCCTGAACCTGCTGCGCGCCAGCTTGAACCTGTGCCACTGCCCCAGCCAGTCGTTGCTGAGCTTCTAAGATGAGAGAAGCGTCTCCCGCCACCGTGGCTTTGTTGCTGTCGTAAGCGTATCTGGCCGTATCCGCATCCGATCGAGCAATCAAGTTTCTCTTCACCAGAATGTCATCTCGCTCGAACGTCACTTTGGCGTTAGCCAGGTTGGCATTATCTCGGCTGAGCTGATCTCGCAATGTCGATAGATTTTGTTGGACTTGTCGCATCGTGGCCGTGGCATTTTCGACATTGGATTTCGCCACGAAGAAAGACGCTTCTGTGTTGTTGACATCCGCCTTGGATTGAGCCACCGCTTCTTCGTAGGTTGCGGGATCAATGAGCGCGAGCGGTTCCCCTTTTTTGACGCGGGAGTTGTAATCGACGTAAAGCTTGATGATCTTTCCTGAAACCTGAGCTCCAACCGTCACGTTGACAACCGGATTAATGGTCCCTGTCGCCTGAACGGAGCTGATCAAAGACCCTCGAACAACCGGGGCGGTGACATACTGCACCTTTCCATTCTTATGGAAAAAAATCCACCAAAGTCCAGCTAGAACGAGGAGCCCCAAACCTATCCAGAACGTCTTTTTTGATGTCATGGTGTGTTTAAAACTCCCATCGCTTGTTCTAAGGAAGCCACGTTGATGTTGTAATTGCCAAGGGCTTGAATCAAATTGGTTTCTGCTTGTGTGAGGCTGACCTCAGCATCCGTGTACTCGAGGAAGCTCCCTACCCCGATCTTGTAACGCTCCGCCGCAAGCTCATAGTTCTCTTTAGCAAAAGTTAAACTGTCTTGGGCCACCTGCAAGCTACTCTTTGCAGAGACGAAGTTATTGTAAGCCAGTTCGATTCCCTGACGAATCGTCAGTCTTAAATTTTCAACTTGGGCAGTCACCAAATGCAGAGTCCCTTTAGCTTGCTCGACTTGCCCCACGGTCAGTAATCCGCTGAAAATGGGAACGGTGAGCGAAGCGCCAAAGCTCCACGACCTTGATTGCGGGTAAAACGATGGGCCGATGTAACCATTTGAAACATTCCCAGTTAGGGTGGGAAAATATCCTCTCTCGGCGGCTGACAAACTCGCCTCAGCACCTTTTTGTTGTGCCAAGAGTGCGAGTAGATCCGGACGCGAATTGTATCCTTGCTCCACCGCCTTATCCAGAGAAACGGCATAAGTCGGTGCCGTGAGCTCTTCTGTCACTTGAAACGGTGGGAAATCGGGAGTGCCCATGGCGGCCCGAAGATTGGTTTCAGCGATGGCAAGACCGTTCTCAGCTTGGACAAGGCTTAACTTCCCATTGGAGAGATTCACTTCAGCCTGAGTCACATCAATCTTCGGTTGTGTTCCCACCTCAAAAAATGTCTTGGCCTGATCAAGATGACTCGTCAAATTTGCAACCGATTGCTGCTGAACCTTTAAGGTGGCCTGGGCTTCCAGGAGCTGGTAATACGACTGGTAGACATTAAAGAGGACTTGCTGCAAGGTCGAGTGCAAATTTTCCTGCGCTCCCACGACTTGCTCATGACTCGCGCGTACTTCCTCCGCGGTTTTCCCAAAATCGGTGATCAACTGACTGAGTTGAGCTTGAGAAGAATAAGTCGTGAAAGCCGAACTTGCGCCAAACGAAGAGCCCCTGCTGTTGGCGCGCTGGAAATTGTTTTGCACGGTAATCTGCGGCAATTCCGCAGACCGCGTCACCGTTTCCGCTCCTTGCTGGATCTCAACACTGGCCCGCCCACCGGCAAGCAACGGATGATGGGTAACAGCCTGTTGAAGGGCTTGTTGCAGCGTAAGCGTCGGGAGGAGGCCTTGGTCGGCCCATGCAAAAACTGTTCCAAGACAAAAAACAAGGCCAACCTTCAAAGCCGCCCCGATGAGATATCCTGGGGCGGCTTTGAAACAAACGAATGGTTTCCTCACAGACATGCTAATGTCCCGAGCCCTCCATCCGTTCATGAGAGTCGAGTCCATGCGAGAGAAGTTTTCGAACCACAAAATGGGAAAATGCCCGTTTCTGGGTCGGAGTCAAAAGATTCTGCACCTCAAAATAGGTGTTGAGCATTTCTTGTTGTTCTTGTCCTTTCAATTTCAGCATTTCTTGAAGTTTGTTGGAAAGGGCAGCTTTGTCCGCGTTCGGCTTTAGAAGTATCTCGGAAATTTCAACCCGGGTCTCCACTTCGTCCACCTTGAGAGCCAACATTTTATCTTCCAGTTTCGTGACAATCGGAGTCAGCTTCTCTTGCTGTTCCTTCGTTGGGCGAAGTGCACCAAAGCCCTCTTCAGGATTGAACATTGTGCCCAAAGAACCTCCAGGGCCCCTCCTGCGCTCGTGACCCAACATGCCGCGGAAGCGACAAATGCGCCCTTCGTGATGTGCATACATAACCGCAAGACCAGCGGCCGCTAACACCACAATCACAAAAATAACAATCCCAAACCGCTTCATGGCGTATCCTCCTGTGAGTTAGTAAACATGACATCTGCAAAAGCGATGCCACTTTCATCCAGCGTCAGATCCGAGAATGTGCTCTCACCTGAACTGGCCGCTTGATTGGTCAGCGTTGCAGTGGAGGAAGGCTGACTTGTTGAAGCCGTTAAATGCACTGCGCTTGGAGGGACAAAAAGCCATTGCGTGGCCAGCACGACCAAAACGACCGCTGCCGCTAAGGCGTAAGAAAGCTTTCTCGTGAAGGTTCGTTCTTCAAGCTTTGTTAGAAATCGTCTGTGAGCGAACGGATCCGGCTCTTTGACCGGAAGCATGTCAAGCGCATTCCAGGCCGCATTAATTTTCTGACGAGTCTCGGCGCACCCCTTGCATTCCTGGAGATGCTTCTCAAGTTCTATCCTTTCAATTCCAGATAATTCCCCTCCCTCGTACTCTTCTAAACGTGTTTGGACTTCGGTGCAATCCATGATTCTTCACCTCCTTCTAAAAAAGGGCCAAGTTTCAAAGCCAAGCGTTCTTTCGCTTCATGAAGCCTGCTTTTGACTTTCCCTGTAGGTATTGACAAAATCTCACTTATTTCTTCGTAGGAAAACCCATAAAATTTTCGCAAGATCAGCAACAGGCGATCAGAACTGGAAAGGGAGCCAAAGGCATCCCTGAGTTCCAAATGCATCAGGGCTTCGTAACTTGTAGAACGGCGCGAAGGTTCTTCTTCGGTTGCCGCGAGAAATGGCATCACCTTGTGCTTTCGTTTCCAGTTGATGCAAACGTTGACGGCAATCTGATACAGCCAGGTGAAGGCTTTGCCTTCTCCGCGAAAACTCTGCACATGAGTGTAAACTCTAAGAAAAATATCTTGGCAAAGGTCTTCCGATTCCTGAGATGAACCGGTAAATCGGTAAGCAAGCGCAAAGATGGGCTTCCAGAAACGCTGAAGAAAAGCTTCAAACGCCTGTTTGTCGCCATTCTTGACCTGCATGAGTAAAAGACCTTCGTGGTCCATTGGTTCAGTCAGTTAGACACCTCTAAAGTGCAAAAGTTGGCGAATTCAGGACGAATTCGTCCAGCCGTCGCACGGATGCGATAAACGGCTGGATTCCTCAATCTTTAGCCCAATTCATCCAGCGGCCACAGGATGTGATCAGCCGCTGGAATCCTCTAACTCCTAGCCCAATTCGTCCAGCCGTCGCACGGATGCGATAAACGGCTGGAATCCTCAATCTTTAGCCCAATTCATCCAGCGGCCACACGGATGTGATCAGCCACTGGATTCCATTCAACCCGCGCGGGCTCTCTCAATGCATCGAGCATCGTTTGGATGCAACCATACACCTGTTCTGTGAGCGAGTGAAACTCACCCGCTTTGACCTCGATTGTTTCTCCAACTTGGACCTTCGCTTTCCACCGACCATGAGTCCGTACGCGATGAAGCACATCTTCCTCCAGACATTCAACGGTTTCTGTCATTTTTTCAACCGTTGGGTTATCCCGAAGGTATCGGTAAGGATAGTTCGACAATCGAGCGGCGAGATCAATTTTTTCCAACGCGAGTTGTCCATTCTGCAGCGCTTTTTTATTGTTCCCTTCCCTCAAAATTCTTTTTAAAATGACCCCCCGCAGAGAATTGATGCGACTCATGAAACAAGATCTTGGCTTACTCGAAAGCCATCTATTTTCAAGCTCAAGAAGTAAACACTCCTTCAGTTGATGAACACGACTTGAGATTTCTCCCTTTTGAACATACCCTAAATTTTCCATTTCTTTTATCGAAAGCAAATGTCTGCCGATCTTCGCAATCCTTTTTAAAAGCGGGAGTTTGGTTTTCGGCCAACGGAAATGGGCTTCGATATCATCTAAGACTCGGTGAAGTGATTCTTCAGGATCGGAAACTAAAACATACTTGATAGCCACCGGATGGACCACGATCTTAGGAGAAAATGCTTGCTTGGCTAAAGCATCGGAAGCTGCCTTCACAATGAAAGAAAGGCCTCGCATGAAGGGACAGAGGAAATCATTGGTGCGTGAAACCTCTCCCTCAGGAAAAATCACAAGCGGCCGTCTTCCCATCGTAAGAAGCTGGCCGGAAACTCTCAAGGCTTTTCGATCCAGTCCTTCACGATAAATGCTGAACCCACCCAACCGACGAATCAACCATCCTTGCATTTTGCTTTCAAGGAAAGCGTGCCAATTGGTTAGGTAATGGAACGGTTGTCGGACGCTTTTGGCTAAAAGCGCGACAAGCATCGGATCTGAACGACGAGAATGATTGGGTGCTAGAATAATCCGGTGTTTGCTTAAAATGGATTGTCTTAGATGGTTTGCTCCGATGAAATCGATCGATTCAATTCCAGCTTGCTTACGAAGGTAGAAAGGGAAAACATGAGTGAACACCGTTGGCCAAAAGCGCCCAAAATACGGCGGGATGAATTGATAAGGTTTGCCAGCGACAATCCGTTGCATTGTTATTAATAATGGTATTCCCAAAATTGAGCGTGGACAATCAGAAGAAAAACCGCGGGGTTTCTTTATAGATTTCACCCCGCGGTCACACCAACGCAGTTTGACTAGTCGCGATCGCGCGAACGTCCTCTCTCCCCTTCTTGATAGCCGTGATCCTGCCACTTGCCGCCGCGATCACGTCCTTCGTGATTCCGGCGCTCGTGCATCCAGTGGCGCCTTGCTTCCCAATCCCGATCCCTGGCAGCATAATTGCCAGGATCATAGCCTGGGTAATAAACAGGGTAACCGTAAGCAGGGTAGCCCTGAGAGTAGGTTGGCCGACCAATGTCGATGTGGACGCGAACGTTCCGGAAAATGGGATCCGCAAAACTAACGCCTCCCATCAGGAAAACAGTGAGTCCAACCATAACAAGCAACTTTCTCATTCTTCTCACTCCTTTCTAAAAAAGAGATTGAGGGAAATTCTTCCTCACACGGTGAGACACGATCATGAAATAAAAGTTGGTATTCCAGAAAGTTAACAATTTGATAACATTTCAAAAACTTTTCCCCATTGCGCTCTCTCCAAAAAGCGAGTATCGTATTCTCAAGTTGATTCACTTAACTGTCATTCTTAAGGAAGGGGCGCATTAGCGAGTGACGATTAGAGGGGTCCTGAGAGTTCTTGGGAGTTCACGCCTATTACGAAAGAGAACCCCGACCGACGTTATCCAAGCCTCTTTTGGAAGAGATCTAATTCTCCACTCAGGTACTCCGACAGTAACCCCCTCCTTATTCAGCAGGAAAGTGACCAAAGGGATCGCGGCGGCAAGCGTCGCCGTCGTAGGATTGACAATCCCCTGGTTAGCTACCCCAAAAAGAAACAATGGCGCCGAGTCGCTCCAGTCTGTTCATCGGGAAGAACTGGCACCCATTCCAGCCATTAAAGCAACAACCAGCTCATCCCCAAAAGAGCTTTCCCCCCTTGAGCAAGTCAAGGCTGACTATCTGAACTGCACCCCAGAGGAGAAACAAAAGCTCGAAGCTTTCATGAGCAAGAAGATTGAAACAGAATATACTCCCACCATTGACCCCGCCGAGATTTTCATAAAAGGGAAGGTGACTTTCTATCAGAAAGAATGGGACCTTTTTAAAGCATTTGATCGACTTCTCGATCACCAAGATGCGAGTAAGCAAAAAAATGAATGGAGCCTTTCTAAGGCTTTTAATCAACTTCTTAATCCTCAAAATACCAGCAAAACCAGCCGAATGCCCGTTGACGTTGGGAGGCTTACTGGGGACCTCCTGGTAAAAGTCTTTTCGCCCATCGTTTTTCCGGACAAATTAACGCCTGATCAACTTCGACGCTGTCGTAAAGCGCTTGCTCATGTTGGACAACTGAATGAAGCCAATCGAAGAGAATTTGTTGCGTTCATCCGGCTAAGGATGGAACAAGAGAATAAATCGGTTGCCGTTGGAATGAGGAAGCAATAATAAAGAAACCCATTCAAGGGAAGGAACCGCTCCCCATTTTTCGAACTTGAAGCCTAGATGAAACGCCTGATTTGGTTCCTTTTTCTTGTTTTACTCCCTGTCTTTGTTCACGCCCAGCTCCTGCCAACTGAAGAAACCAACGATGATCCAACCATCCTTCGCTCCGGCCCTTCGGAAGATTATGATCGGATTGCAGAACTTCCCAAAGGCCTCAGGTTCCAACTGGAGCTCACACAAAAAAACTGGAGCAAGGTTCGAGTTTCTAAAACGCTTTCCGGATGGATTGAAACGAAATCGCTCAAAGAATTGGTCCCTGCTGCCGCGGTTTCGCATCCAACCCTTCAGTACATCAAGATTAAAAAAGAAGAAGGGGATGTTCGGATGGAAATCACCGAAACTGAACCTGGCGTGGTTCTTGCCGAACAATGGATCCGGCCTTCTGTCCTTTGGCTGAAATTTCAGAACACGCAAGCAGCGCTTTCCGAAATTGATTATGATGTCAACGACCCCATTGTCCTCCTTGTAAGCGTCAATCAGGAATTTGAAGATGTTGTCTTCATGCGGATTGATCTCAAGCATCTTTATGGATACGAATTGATTCAAAAAGATCCGAAGCATCTCGTTGTCAAGTTTAAGTTGAGACCCCGTGGGGCTTCGTTGGAAGGGTTGAAAATCTGCATTGATCCTGGACACGGGGGAAAAGATACCGGCGCGATTGGCCCCACTGGCTTAAAAGAAAAGATGGTCGCACTGGCGGTTTCGAAAACGCTTGGGAAGCTCCTTTCATCTCGGGGAGCCCAGGTTATCTTTACCCGCACCGACGATGTCAGCCTTGCGGATCCGGAGGCTCCTGTTTTGGATGAACTTCGAAGCCGTGTCGACGTTGCACGAAAAAATAACGCGAATGTTTTTATCTCCATTCATTGTAATGCGAGACCAACCAAGGCAGAAGGGCGAACTGCTCGTGGGTCTTACGTTTACTTCTACCAGCCCCAAAGCCTAACGCTCGCGGAAGAGGTTTCAGAATCGTTGGAAAGGGAAATTAACGAGCCGACATTCGGGGTTATTTTTCGTTCATTTCATGTGATCCGTGAAACTGAATTGCCTGCCATCTTGGTCGAAACGGCCTTTATTTCCAATCCCTTTACCGAAGCACGCCTTAGGAAAAAAAGTTATCAAGAAAAAATAGCTTGGGGAATTTTTCGCGGAATCCTAAGCTACGCCCGTTTGTTCTAGTCGAACAACAAAGGATTTTCAAGCCTCCAATCGAACAAAACGTGGTCGAAAAGCTTATTATTCAAAGGACGATCCATGGGTGAAAAAAAACTTTACAATACTCTCTTTCTGTTAGGTGTCATGGTTTTGGTTGGAACCAGCATCTGGTGGCTTTTCGTTCGCCAACCTTTTGATAAGGCCATCAAGCTTGGGCTTGACCTTCAATCAGGCACTCACCTCTTGCTTGGTTTAGAGCCTGACTACACCTGGACCGGATTGACCGATGATCTAACCGCCGCGGATCAATCCCTTTCGACGATTCAGAAGAAAAATGTCTCTCCCGACATCGCGAAGCCCATCGAGGTTGCCAACGCCAAACTTCGCGACCAAGCAACTCTCACCCAAAAGGAATACAAGTCCCTCACCGATGCTCTCGCCAAGCTTGGAAATGTTAAGGAAGCTCAACCTTGGCAAGATGTCATTTCGAAACTCAAGTTAAAAGAGGTCACCCCCGATGATCTCCAAAAAGTGAAAGATGTCTTGGTTCGACGCACCGATGAATTTGGAACAACGGAGCCGGTCATTCAAAGCTTTGGCGCCGACCACATCATTGTGGATCTCCCCAATGTCACTGACCCCAAAAAAGCAGAAGACATCGTGAGCAAGCAAGCTTTTCTTGAGTTTAAGGAGCTCACCCCAAAAGGGGTTGAGTTTTATGAGAGAAATAACTCAAGCGCTAATCCGGATGATCCCACGATGTGGAGAACGGTGATGACGGGAGACGGGCTGAAAGATGCTCACGAGGAGCCAAAGGGGAGCGCCGCTGGGACATCTGGAGAATACATCGTGGCATTCGCGCTCACCAAAGAAGGGACGAAGAAGTTTGGAGAAGTAACCTCTCGAAATATCGGAAAGCCTCTTGGAATTTACTTGGATGGAAAAAGCATCAGTTCCCCTCGAGTCAATACCGCCATCACGGAAGGGGCTGGAATCATTGAGAGCTTTACCTTGGATAAAGCCCACGAACTCGCCCGCTATTTGAAGGCAGGGGCTTTGCCTATCCCAATTAAAATTCAAGAATCGGTGACCGTCGGACCGACTCTCGGACATGAAGCCTTGATCGAAAGTTTGTCCGCCGGAGCCCTTGGTTTAGCCATGGTGATGGTTTTCATGTTGGCCTTCTATCGGCTTCCCGGATTCTTCGCCAATATTGCCCTGATTGTTTACGCGATCTGGCTTCTCACGGTGATGGTGATCTTTCACTTTGTCCTCACCCTTCCTGGAATTGCTGGGGTCATCTTGACGATTGGCATGGCGGTTGATGCCAACATCTTGATTTTCGAGCGGATTAAAGAAGAGCTTTGGAATGGAAAGAGCATCCCCACCGCTGTGGATACAGGATTTCACAGAGCTTGGAGCTCGATTCTCGACTCCCACGTCACGGTGATCATCGGTGCAACCGCCTTGATTTGGAAGGGGTCTTCCTCGATTCAAGGTTTTGGTTGGGCCCTTCTCATCGGCACAGTTCTTAGCTTACTCACGGCATGGGGAGTAACCCGAGTCATCATGGATTGGGCTGTGATTAACAACATATCGACAAGCCGAAAATCCTATGGAGCCTAACCAATGACCCTTCATTTTAGTTCGGTGAGCCTCATCGAATTTGTTTTCTGGTGTGCGCTTCTTCTGTATGTGAGCCACATGGCACGGGTTTTCAGAGAAAAGCAAATTGATATCATTGGGAAATGGAAAACCTATTTTCTCTTCTCTGGAATTCTTCTCGCCATCGGAATTGTTTCGCTTGTTCTCCCCTCTCGAGGCTTAAAGCTTGGCCTTGACTTCAAAGGGGGAACCCTGCTTGAGCGTGGTTTCTATCAGCAGGTCAGCAGTGAAGAGATTCGCCAAGTAATTTCCGCTGCCGTCCCTTCTCTTAAAGACTCTCTCATCCAACTTGAAAACAAGCCACCCGAGATTGGCGAAAAAAATGCCCCTCAAACTTTGGTGTTGATTCGAAGCCAAAACTTAAGCCAGGATGAAATCAAAGCAGCGGATGATGCCCTCAAAGCAAAATATCAGCGCGTTGATATCCGGCAAAGTCAAACCATCGGACCGACCATTGGAAAAGAACTTCAAAACAACGCCAAATCGGCGGCAAATCCGTAATTGAAATTCCACCCAAATCGAAGG
>JABDET010000017.1:0-1455 GCA_013286945.1 Candidatus Melainabacteria bacterium | reverse complement strand
CCATCTGGGCCATCGTCTTCGCGCTTGCCTTTCAGCTCATCTACATTGCCCTTCGATTTGGGTGGAATTTCAATTACGGATTTGCCGCCGATTTGGCTTTGGTTCACGATGTCATCATGATGGTCGGGCTTTATGCCTTCTTTGGTCGTGAAGCCGATTCACCGTTTCTCGCGGCACTCCTCACCGTGATCGGCTATTCAGTGATGGACTCCATCGTGATCTTTGATCGCATTCGCGAAAACTTGAAATCATCGTCACGTGCTTCGTTTGAAACCGTGGTGAATCAGAGCGTGCTTCAAACCATGACTCGCTCAATCAACACCTTGATGACCGTGCTGTTTACCTTGCTTGCTTTGTATTTCTTTGGAGGGGAAACGCTGAAAAACTTCGCTTTTGCGCTTCTCATTGGTGTGACCAGTGGTGCCTATTCCTCGATTTTCATCGCGAGCCCCCTTCTTGTAATTTGGGAA
The DNA here is from genome assembly GCA_013286945.1 of Candidatus Melainabacteria bacterium. Taxonomy (GTDB): domain Bacteria; phylum Vulcanimicrobiota; class JABDET01; order JABDET01; family JABDET01; genus JABDET01. The sequence goes on along the minus strand of JABDET010000017.1, from coordinate 985 downwards.
AAGTGGTCTCGTGCGCGTGAAAAGCGAAGAATGCTCACACCGGTTGCTAAGAACGGCAAGAAACCAGCCGAGCTTTCTTCCCCGGACCTCGAAGAAGCAGAAGAGTCGGAACCCACAGAACCGATCGGAAAGCGAGTTTTGAAGCAACGCCCAAGCGGTAAGCGAAAAAAGCGGTAAGCGATCATGGAGACCGTTAGGACACGATTTGCTCCCTCCCCAACCGGGAGCCTTCACGTGGGAGGGGCAAGAACCGCTCTCTTTAATTACCTTTTTGCTCGAAAACATCACGGTACTCTTGTGCTTCGGGTTGAAGACACCGACGTGGTTCGTTCAACCGAAGCCTCCGAAGCAGTCATCCTTCAAGATCTGAAGTGGCTTGGTCTCCCTTGGCAAGAAGGGCCTGACAAACCCGGGGCGTTCGGCCCTTACCGCCAGTCTGAACGTCTTGATCGCTATGAAAAGTGGGTGAAGGTATTTCAAGAAAAAGGTTCGGTTTATCGATGTTTTTGCACCGAGAATGAATTGGAAAGGAAACGAAAGGCGGCTTTAGCGAGTGGCCAAACCCCCCGATACGATGGTCAATGTCGGAGCCTCACCCGTGAAGAAATCCAACACTTCGAAAGTGAAGGAAAAACATTTACGTGGCGACTGAATCTCGCTTCACCCAATCTCGCGCTTGGAAAAGAGATTGTCGTCCCTGACTTGGTTCGCGGAGAGGTTCACTTTGAGACCGAGCTCATCGGTGACTTTGTTCTCATCAAGTCAAATGGTTATCCGTCGTACAATTTTGCTTGTGTGGTGGATGATCACGAAATGGCGATTTCTCATGTCATCCGTGGCGATGAACATCTTACCAATACGCCTCGTCAGATCATCCTTTATCAAGCGCTGAGTTGGCCACTCCCAAGCTTCGCGCACCTCTCGATGATTCTTGCACCCGATCACACGAAACTTTCCAAACGCCATGGGACAACCGCGGTTTCCG
>JABDET010000016.1 GCA_013286945.1 Candidatus Melainabacteria bacterium | reverse complement strand
CATGAGCTTTCTCGAGGTACGTCATCTCAAAAAGTATTTTCCAGTGACCTCTGGTTTCTTGTTTTCGAAACTTCTTGGTCAAGTTCGCGCGGTAGATGACGTGAGTTTTGTGGTGGAAGAGGGAGAAACTCTTGGGATTGTTGGGGAATCGGGATCAGGGAAATCGACCTTAGGTCGAGTGATCTTGAGGCTCTTGGAGCCGACCTCTGGAGAGGTTTGGTTCCGCGGAAAAGACGTTTTCAAGATTCCACAGTCCGATCTTCTTGACTTTAGACGTCAAGTGCAAGTTATTTTTCAAGACCCTTATGCGAGCCTGAATCCGCGGATGACGGTAGGACAGATTCTGGGAGAACCCTTGATGCTGCACGGCCTTGCCCAGGGAAAGGAGCGCGAAGAAAGGACGAGCGCACTCTTGAGCGACGTTGGCCTCGACCCGGCGTACGCCAGTCGCTATCCGCATGAATTTAGTGGAGGTCAAAGGCAACGCATTGGAATTGCGCGTGCTTTAGCCGTGCGCCCCAAGCTAATTATTGCGGACGAGCCCGTAAGCGCACTCGATGTTTCGATTCAAGCTCAAATTTTAAACTTGTTGCAAGAACTTCAAGGAAAATTTCAGCTCACGTATGTTTTCATTGCCCATGACCTCTCTGTGGTGAAACACATCTCGAATCGCGTGGCGGTCATGTATTTCGGAAAAATCGTGGAGCTAGCGCCCACCGAAGAGCTTTTTCGTAATCCGCTTCATCCGTACACGCAAGCCTTGTTGAGCGCTGTCCCTGTGCCTGATCCTGAAGCAAAGTCGCATCGAACCATCCTCCACGGCGATCTTCCGTCTTCCTTAAACCCGCCGCCGGGTTGTGCGTTCCATCCCCGCTGTCCCGCTGGAATCGCTGAATGCGTGCTATCAGTTCCACCTCTTCGGGAAATCAAGCCAGGGCACTATGCTGCCTGCATCCGCGCGTAAAATAACCGCTGGACAAGCATCTTGGCGTCCCCGAAGGGGATGAATTCGGCCAAAGAGAGAGGAATCCAGCGGTTTATCACGTCCGTGTGACCGCTGGACGAATTCATCCTGAATTCGCTTGCAATCGGCGTCCGTTTCTATTATAATAGAAAGAAGATTCGGGAGTTCTGGAAATGCGCTAGGCCACAACCGAGAAAACGTATGGAAAATTACACGAAAATCTTATTTATGGAGAGGGTTCATTGACCCAAACCCCTTCTTCTGCGCCTCCCCGTGTTGATCGAGAGCTTTTAGACTCAGCAACCTTTTTTCGAATACAGGAAATGTTCACTCAAGCCACCGGAATGACGGTGAGCACCTTTGATAGTTTCTTGATCCAGCTTTGCCCATCCAGCAATGTGAATTCCGTTTATCGTCGCTTCCTTAGTCTTCAGTCGATGAAGCCCGAAATTGCAAGGCTGTACCTCGATCCTCACTTCGAGGCCTTGAGAGAAGCTTTCAAGAGGGGAAAAAAAATTGACTACCAATGCCACCTGGGATTGCAAAACACGGCGATTCCACTTATGGCTTATGGCAGAGCCATCGGTGGAATTTCCGCTGGACAGGTTTGGCTTAGCAAACCGAATCCCGTGAACTTTGAGATTCTCGAGAAATATGGGCTGGACAAGGACGAGCTTTTTGAGGTCGCTCGAGAAATCACCCAAGTGACTCCGGAAAAGTATCAACAATGGATTGAGCTTTTGTCCACCTTAGCGGCTTCTGTCCTGCGCGAGCGCGGACAGCAAGTTGAAGAAAAAAAGAGAACTCGACGGCTTGAGTTTATCTCTGAATTGTCGCGTCATGTTGGAGACGACATGCACCGGCTGTTGGATTTCATTGCTCACGCATTTCCCGAAGCCTGTGAACTGGAAAAGTGCACGATTTTTTTCTTGAATGAGGAAAGTGGCACCTTAATAGCCAAAGCATCCAACGCTTTTGGAAGCCAAGAGCTCAGGAGCTTTGTGGTTCCGGTTCGAAATGAGAAGGGGGAGTTAGTCCTTGAAACGGAGCCCTTTGTTTCTTCCGATGCGGCCAAGGATCCACGCCTCATCAAAGAATACGTGGAAAAATGCCAAATCAAGAGTTTGCTTACGGTTCCTCTTCAAGTTCGGGAAAAAATCCTTGGCGTGATCCATTTCGTGAATTCAAATGAGTATCACTACTTCACCCTAGAAGAAATTAGTTTTGTGAATGCGTTAGCCGCTGAGGTTTCACTCGCGATTGAATCCACATTCCTTGAGGAGGAGCGGCGAGCGCGGACGGAAGAGGTGGAGCGCTTCCGACAGGAAGTCCAAGGGTATTTCTCCCAAATTGGTCAAGCCATCACTTCTGCGCTTGACATTGAAAGCCTGATCTACCTCGTGGCTGAACTTTCACAAAAAGTAGTCAAGGCCGATGGGTGCACGGTGCATCTGCAAAGGGAAGAAATTCTCGAAGAAGAAATCGCGCTAGGGACTATCCCTTCCTTTCGAAAACCAATGACCTTCCCCTTAGCCCTTGATCCGGCACGAAATTCGCCAATTCTTGAGACGCTAAGCTCACCGGATGCCGAAGAAGTTTGGACTTCGCTTCAGATTCCGTTGATGACTCAGGAAGAGATGAGCGGTTTTCTAACGCTCTACGTGAAAGGATCGCGTACGTTTACGAGCGAGGAGCTCAATGTCTTGTTGGCCTTTGCGGCCCAAGCAGCCCTTTCCATTCAAAACATTCGGCTTTTTCAAGCAGAAAAGGAAAAAGCGCGGGAAATGTCCGTGGTTTATGAAGCGGCCCAGGCGATTTCGGCCCCTCTCGAGCTTGATTCGATCCTTTCAGAAATCGGGGATCAAATGTGCCGTTTGGCTGAAGTTCATCGCTCCTTTATTTTTCTCTTGGATGAAGAGCGGAAAATTTTGACCGCGGCCAGCGTGCATGGTGTTACCCCGGAGCAGGCGGAGTTTTTTGGGGCACTCGCGATTCCCCTGAATCTTCTTGAAGGAGAGCTTTGGCAACGGTTCAAGGCGGGTCGACCCGTAGCTCTTCGCGGGGAAGAACTCCAAGAAGGAATGGCTTCGATGAAGCATCTTTTTTCGATCTTTGGGAGCAAAAGCTGCCTGCTTGTCCCCCTCCTAAGCGAAAAGCGACTTACTGGCTTGGTTTACTTGGATGAACCAGGACGTTCCCATGAATTTGTCGACCCTCAAATTCGCGCGATCGTCGCGCTTTCGATTCATGCGGCAACCGCCATCGAAAGGGCTCAACTCTACAAAGAGTTGCAAGATCAAGCACGGCAAGTGCATACCTTGTATCAGATTTCAACCGCGCTTAGCACGTCACTGAATTTGGATCGGATCCTACAACTCATCATCGAAAAAACGTCTCAGTTGGTCCGCGCCGAACGTTTTTGTTTGTTCATGTGGGATGATGAGCAGAATGTTTTTGTGGTGGCGGCTTCGCACGGTCTTTCTGAGGACTTCATTCGAAAAGCGATTGTGAAGATTGAAGATCGTTTTGTGGGGTTGGCAAGCTACAAGAAAAAGCCCATTTATTCTCCGAACGTTCTTTTGGAAACAGACAATCCCCAATTGGCCCGGCTTTTTAAGAGGGAAGGATTGGGTGCGGTGCTAGCGATTCCTCTGATAACGAAGCGAAAGACGATTGGTGTGATTACGTGTTTTGCGGAGCTTGGGTATCAATTTAAGGAGAAAGAAGTCCATCTGTTGGGAAACTTTGCGAGTCACGCCGCCTTGTCGATTGAAAATGCGAGACTGTATAACATGAATAAGCAAAAGGTGCAAGAACTCGGGATCTTGTTTGACGTGGGGAAACGGATCAATGAGCACCTCAATCCGCACGAAGTCCTTCGCTCGATGGCAGAGCAGTTTATCTCGGTGATGCGGGCTGATGGATGTTCCATCATGCTGCTAGACAAGGATGAAAAGACACTAACCATCCAAGTGACCCGAGGGATTGCTCGGAAGTCGGATCTTCAAAAGAAGATTAAGGTGGGTCAAGGCATTGTGGGAAAAGTGGCAAGAACAGTGCAATCCTTGGTGACCCAGGATCAAGGAAAAGAGGGTGGGGAAATAGTTTTCCCAAAGGCCTTGCGCCAAGAAGGCATTAGCACCATCTTATCGGTCCCATTGGCCACGAAAGATCAACTTTTGGGTGTGGTTAACCTTTACAACCGAGAGCGTCGGGATTACACCCCCTCTGAGATGCACCTCATGGAAACGCTGGCAGCCCAAGGGGGCGTGGCCCTTCGAAACGCAAGAACCTTCGAGGAAAATTATCACATCGCCCAACTGATTCACCGGAGCTTACTTCCTTCCCATGTGCCAACCGCACGGGATGTCGAATTTGGATTTCAGTACCTTCCTTCGCAGGAGATCAGCGGCGACTATTATGATTTCTTGGAAATGCGGGGAAAGATTGGCATTACGATCGCGGATGTTTCCGGGAAAGGAACAAGTGCTGCAATCTTCACGGCACAAGGGAAATATGCGTGTAAGGCTTATGCGATGCTTGAGAGCGATCCTCAAAAGGTCCTGGAACTTCTCAATCGATTTATGGTGGAAAGTACCCCCACGGAAAAATTCATTAGCTTATTTTATGGGGTCTTGGACACGAAGAAAAAAGAGTTCGTTTATTCAAATGCGGGACACCTTCCGCCCATTGTGTATCGGGCTGCAACCAAACAATGCCGGTATCTGAATGTGCCTGGCTTACTCATTGGGATTAATGAGGATGCCGAGTTTTCAAAGCGAAGCATAAGCTTGCATCAGGGAGATATTCTCTTGCTTTATACGGATGGTGTGACCGAGGCCCGTAACGAATCGCGAGAGATCTTTGGAACTGAACGTCTTGAAGAAATCCTGATCGAGAACGCGACACATCCGGCTCAAGTGATAGCGAACCGCGTTCTTGGGACGGTTCGCCAATATGCTCATCGGCGCAATTTGGAGGATGACATCACCGTCGTCGTGGTCAAGATCAAATGAATTCCGGATGAATTCATCCCGCGGTCACACGGATGTGAAAAACCGCGGGATTTCTTAGTAAACTGCGTCGGCTCTCTTGTTCTGTTTTGCAAGCTTGACCCAGCCCCATGAGTCGCGAGCGGGGATCCCATCGTCGCTCATTCTCACCGGACATCCTGTCCGGTTCCGAGGTGCGGGGCTCACTTATGCCATCCGTGGCGCTTGCGCCGCAATACCGCTCCTCAGGGACCCCCGCTCGCTTCTCATAGAACTGTCCCAATATTGCGGTGAACCAAGCTGGCTTCTAGCTCCACTGCTACGGGACCACGACAATTTTGCCGATGTTCTTTCGTTCTTCGATGAAGCGTTCTGCGTCTCGTGCCTCCTTCAGCGGGAACACCTGGTGTACGACACCTTTTAGCTTGCCTTGCTGAAACAATTTCAGAACTTCAAGAAGCTCCCATTTCGCCCCCATGTAGGATCCCAGGATATTCACGTGTTTGACAAAGAGAAGGCGTAGGTTTAAATCGAGATCGGGTTGGGAAGTAGAACCACACGTGACCAGTCGGCCATTCTTGGCCAAGGCATTGAGGCAGCGCTTAAAGTTTTCTCCACCCGTGTGCTCGATGATCACGTCGGCTCCTTTACCACCGGTTAATTCTTTCACGTGGCGAGCCAGATCGTGATCGGAGTAGTTGATTGTTTCGTGAGCTCCCAGTTGTTTGGCGACGTGAAGTTTTTCTTCTGTACTCGCAGCGGCAATGACTCGCGCTCCCGCGATGCGAGCCAGTTGTATGGCAGCGGTTCCAACGCCAGATCCGGCGGCCATGACCAACACATCTTCGCCAATTCGTAGATTAGCTCGAGTAAAAATCATGTGGTAAGCCGTGAGAAACACAAGGGGAATGCCTGCTGCATGGGTAAACGTGAGCCCGTCAGGCATTGGAATGGCGTTGTCCTTCGGGATCTTCACGTATTCAGCAAAGGTCCCCTGAAGTTGATAACCGATGATCTGATAAGCAGGGCAAAGAGAATCCCAACCGGTGCGGCAGTAGCGACAGGTCCCACAACTGATGCCTGGTGAGATGATGACCCTTTGGCCAAGGGGTATCCCGGTTACGGCTTTCCCCACTTTGACGATTTCGCCAGCCCCATCACATCCGGAGATGTGCGGAAGAGGAATGGGAGGTCCCGGGATTCCCATTCGAACCCAAAGATCGAGATGGTTAATTGAGGCTGCCTTAACTCGGACCAGGACTTCATGATCTCCAGGGGTCGGATCAGGAAGATCCTGATAGTGGAGCTCGTCGACGGTTCCATGCTGATGAAAAATGACCGCTTTCATGCTTTCTTCTTTATTGCTTGTTTCGGATGAGAATCCTTCGACCCCTTGGAATCGGGAAAGCTTCCAAGCCAGGCTGTCAATTGCTTGCGAATGCTGGCTGAAGCGTTTTTCACGACATCAATTCGCCAGTCACTCTTTGGTTTTTCCCCCACCGTGATGGGGATCTCGAGCATCTCCTCCAGGCGAAAAACATGAACCCGATGAACACTTCCTGGCTTTGATTCTTTAATGCGCTGGGGGAGTGAATCGAGAGAGACCTTCATTCCATCAAAAGCCACGATTTCATCACCCGCACAGAATCCAGCCTTGTGAGCAGGCGTGTTCCATGGCACATTTCCGATCAAGGGGCGATTTTCTTCCTTCCTAATCTCGATTCCAAAATAACCGGAAATTGGTTTTTCTTCCTTTGGGACAAGACGCAAACCAAAAGGCTTAATCCAATCGCCAAGCGGAAGCTCTGCATGTCCCTCCACATAGTTAGAAAAGAAGTTGTCCAGAGAGATTTTCGCCACAGCTTTAGAAGTTTTTTTGAGATCATTGAGATCATAGCCGGTCTGGACTTTCACGAACGTTTCTTGATACAGATGTCGCATTACATCATCGAGCGATTTATGACCTTGAGTGGCTTTGCGAATGAGAAGATCAAGCCCGAGGCCAACCAAAGCTCCTTTTTGGTAATAAGAAATGGTGAGGTTTCGCGCCCCCTCCCTCAGTCCATAGAATTTTGTCCAAGAATCGAAACTCGATTCACACAGGCTCTGAATTTCTCGCCCGGGCGATTCAAGATAGAATTTATAATCCTCACAAACCGTCTCAAAATATTGGGTGGGTGTAAGAAGCTTTGCTCTCACCAAGATCAGGTCTTCATAATAACTGGTGAATCCTTCCGCCATCCATAAGAGATCGGTGTAGTTCTCCGTGGTGTAATCAAAGTTAACAAGCGGTTTCGGAGCGAGTCGTTTGACATTCCATAAGTGAAAATATTCATGGGCAATCAAGGAGAGTTTTTTGCGATATTCTTCTTCGGGAAGAAATTTCCAACGGTTCATTTGGATGACGGTTGAATTGCGGTGCTCCAGTCCTCCTCCACCACGCTCTCCAGGGAGCAGATGCATGATAAAGACATAATGGGAATAGGGGAGATCACGAAAGATCGGAAAAGAATGCTCGACAATTTGTTGGACATCGGTAACCAATTGCTTAGGATTTAGATTCCCTTTCCCATAAAGCGCGATATCATGAGGAACGCCTCGTACAGTAAACCGATAAATCGCGTGATTTCCAATCTCAATCGGGGTATCAATGAGGGCATCGTAGTCAGGAGCCGAAAAAGTGTTTCTTGAATGGGGGAGTGGCGTGAGTCCAGTGGAGATGGTTTTCCAGGAGGACGGAAACTTCAAGGTGACTTTACACGGTTCATCTTGTTTTCCTTGTGGGTAGAGATAAAGATCAGGACCCTGCAGGGTGGCGTGAGAGTTGTCCACAAAACTGCTGTGGGTACTGATTTCGTGGCAATAAACTTGGTAGACCACCTTGCATTCGCTTTGGCCGTGGAGGTCGACTCGCCAGGTACTCTTGTCGAGCTTTTGAAGTGAGAGAGGGTTTCTGGCGCGATCAAAGGCTTCAACTTTGACGACATTCTTTGAATAGTCCCGAATCAAGTAAGAGCCAGGAGACCAGGCTGGTAAGGTAAAATCGATGAAGTTTTGATCAAGACGATCGACATGAACGGTTATTTCCACGAGGTGAGATTCGGGTTTGTTAAGCGTAACCGTATACTGATTCATCTGGCCTAGGTTGTCAAAAGCGCAAGTGTTTTTCCGACTTTAGACAACGCGATTAAGGCTTTGTCCAATTCTTCACGCGTATGCCTTGCGGTGACAATGGTTCGAAGCCGTGCTTTTCCTTCGGGGACTGTTGGATAGCCGATGCTTTGGGCGAAGACCCCTTCAACAAACAAGAGATCGGAGAATTTCATCGCGGTTGCTGCTTCTCCAACGATGATGGGGGTGATGGGAGTTACGCTCACCCCCGTATCAAAGCCAAGGCGTTCAAGTTCTCCTTTGAAGTACTTCGTGTTTTCCCAGAGTTTTTGATGATGCTCGGGTTCTTCTTCGAGAACCCGAATCGCCTCTAAGCAAGCGGCCGCTACGGCGGGGGGATGTGCGGTTGAGAAAAGAAAAGGTCGAGCTTTGTGAATAAGGAATTCGCGCAAGGGAAGGCTTCCAGCCACATAGCCCCCCAAGACCCCCAGGGCCTTGCTCATGGTTGCCATTTGAATTTCAACTTTATCTTGAAGTCCGAAATGGAAGGTGGTCCCTTCACCGTGTGGGCCCATGACCCCACTTCCGTGAGCATCATCCACCATCACAAAGGCATTGTGCTGATGAGCGAGTTCAACAATTTCAGGAAGCGGGGCAACATCCCCATCCATGCTAAAGACTCCATCCGTGATCACTAAGGTTCGCCGAGACCCCGATGCTTTTTTTAAGGCGTCCTTTAAGCCCTGCATGTCTTTATGGGGATAAACAAAGCGCTTAGCCTTGGTGAGTCGAATTCCATCGATAATGCTCGCGTGGTTCAGCGCGTCGCTGATCACGGCATCTTCTTCTTCAGGGATCAAAGCTTGAATGGTTCCGCGATTTGCTGCAATTCCCGCCACAAAAACAAGTGACGCATCCGTGTGTTTAAATTGTGCCAACGCTTTTTCGAGCGATTCGTGAATTTCCATGGTTCCAATGATGGGACGAACAGCGCCAGCGCCGACTCCCCACTTTTCAATCGCGGCAATCGCCGCCTTTTTGAGGCGAGGATGGGTTGCAAGGCCAAGATAATTGTTGCTTGAAAGGTTGATGACCTTTTTTCCATCGATGACACTGGTGGCCTGTTGTTCGCCTTGAAGAACGCGGAGTTTTCGGTACAGGTGACGTTCCTTCAGTTCATCCAGTTCTTGTTGGAGGAAGTCCATCGTTCGCATTTTTCTTCCTTCTCGTTTCTCCTAATTCTTCCTGGATTTTCATCCTGAAGGGTTTTGTTTTGGTAAAAGATAAAACTTTGGTATGGGGAGTTTTCCATCGGAGTTCATGACCATTTTGAGAAACGCAAGAACCATTGCGGTTGTGGGACTTTCGGATGATTCTAGACGGACAAGCTATCAAATTGCGCGCTACATGAGAGATCAAGGCTATCGAATCATTCCAGTCAATCCTCAAGTCAGTTCGGTATTTGGGATTCGTGCTTATCCGAGCTTAAGCGATGTTCCGAAGGATGTTTCAATCGATATCGTCAACATCTTTCGTAAATCAGAGTCTGTTCCAGAAGTGGTGGACCAAGCCGTCGAGCGAGGCGTTGGATGCCTCTGGATGCAGCTGGGCGTTATTCATGAGGAGGCGGCAAAAAAAGCGAGGGAGGCAGGCATCCCGACGATCATGGATAGCTGCATTGCCGTCGCGCGCCAAACGCTTCAAAATTCTCCCCCTCCTTCTTCACCGGCCTCTTGAAACGTCTCCTTGTTCTTCTCTTTTTTATCGTGCCGTGGTGGGCGTGGGGGGCTCCAACCATTCGAGTGGCTTTGGCCATTCATGCATCGAGCTTTGATGTGGCTTGCCCTTCTGGCCTTGAGGTTGTGGATGCAAGCGGGGGGGAAATTCTTTCCGGGCTTTCGGCTAGTTTTCGAGCGGATCGATCGGGAATCATGGTCAATGGATTCCCTACGGACGACGATCGGGTTACGCTTCGTTCCAAAGGGCCGTTTTGGGTCAGCAAACATCGGTATCGGGGAATCCTTGAAATTCGAAAAAACGAAAATTTTATTGATGCCATCAACCTGGTGGATATCGAAAAATATTTGTACAGTGTCATTGGTTCTGAGATGTCTCCTTCGTGGCCATCCGAAGCTTTAAAATCGCAGGCGGTTGTGGCCAGAACGTATGCGTTAAAAAAGAAAGAAGAACGAAAGGCCCTCTCCTTTGATGTGGTTTCTTCTTTTGCGGACCAAGCTTATGAAGGGATGGGGAGTGAGACCAGCGCAACCCAGTCAGCAGCAGAGATCACGCGAGGGGAGGTCTTGTACTACCAAAATGCTTTGATCACAGCTTATTACAGTGCAGACTGCGGAGGGAAAACCGAAAAGGGAGAAAACGTTTTTCCGGGCCCTCTTCCATACCTTCAAAGTGTGATTTGTCCCTATGGTTCGGATTCTCCTTACCAACATTGGACAAAGAGTTATTCGTTTTATGAACTCTCTGAGCGCCTCGGCCGATCGATTTTTGGGATTGCGTTAAGAAAGGATTTGGAGACGGATCGCGCCGCAGAAGTCAAACTTGACACCGGTGGAGGACCGATGGTTTTGGCGGGGTTCTTGTTTCGGAAGCTTCTTGGAACCCGCGATCTCCGTTCGACACAGTTTGATCTGACAGAGACAAAGAAAACCGTTTTGGCTCCGCGCGAGGAAGCGATTTCGTTTGAGAAAAAAGGGCTTTCAGTTCTCAGTCGCTTTTTGGTCCGGGTGGAGAAGCCGTTCGAGCGGCCAGTGATGGAGTCGGTGCCTGAAGAGAAAAAGGTTTATTTGATTCATGAATCCGGGGCACTTTCTGAAGGGGAAGTGTCAAGAGAAAACCCGATTGTGGCTATCTCAAGTGGTGGCATTCTTTTTCCGGTGCATCATCCCTTATGGGCCATCTCGTCGAGCGTTCGTTTCTTCAGCCAAAAATTCAAGATTCCGAATTCATTGATTCATGGAGGTCACAAGGGACTCAAATGGGTTCCGTTGGAAGTCCCTGTCTCGGTGACTTTTTGGGGAAAAGGATGGGGACATGGGGTTGGGCTCTGCCAGTGGGGTTCAAGGGGAATGGCCCTCATCGGAAAGGGCTATCGCGATATCCTCCACTACTACTATAAGGACATTGAATTGCGAAAAATCTACGACTGAGGGCTTGACAAGAAGGAATCTATCGTATAAAATAGAAACTCTGCAGGCAGTAAAGCCGGTCCATAATCGTGGATCCGGACTCTCAGATTAAGGAGAAGCAACATGGCCAGACTGATGTGTAGCATGTCGATGTGTATGTGCGCGATGATGTGCGCCATGGCTGCTTTATTGTTTTTTAATCTTAGAGAAAGGACAAAACGATTATGGAGGCTCGAAAAAGTGTAACAAAAAATTTAAAAGACCTAGGTTTTCGTTTTCCTTTCTCATTCTCCCCCTTCCATCAGTTCGCTAGAACTTTTGCTTTAAGCCACTTCTTGCTTTTCTTTGAAGTGGCTTTTTCTATTTTCAAGCAAGGGGAAAAAAGGCACGGCTTAGCGTTTAAGGAGGTGCTTGATCCCCATGGATATGTGTAGCGATATGATAGGAGACATGTGCAGTTCACATTTTACTCATGACTATTTAACAAACATGAAAAGGAGAAGACGGTGGAAATTTCGATTGCAAACCGACTAGCGGGATATAAAAAGGCTTTACGACGTCTAGAGATTGACGTAACCAGATGCCAAGATGATTGTGGGGGTAGAGAAGCATGGAAGATTAAACGAGTGGTTGATAAATTTACTAGAGGAAGTAATCGATCTGAGTTTTCCCTCCCCATCAAGATTCGATACGGCCGTGAGTCTTACCAAACGTCAGGTACAAGGACAGCACGAGTAAGAAAAATTGAGAACGGAGTAGTCATTTCAGTTCGATCCGCTCGAGAGAACTTTGATTTCACTTATCTGGTGCGAGGGGACAGTTGGAAGCATGGCATAATCAAGCGTGTGACGCGGTATTCCTTAGATTTCACGCGTCTAGAGGATCGGAGTTATGTAATCAATCCTCATAGGATCGTGCTTGGAACGATTGAGCACTTAAAAAATCGAGGAGAATGTCTTGAATTATCACCTTGGGCAGAGAATTCTTGCAGGTTACGGATTTCCCCGCAGGAGCCTTCGATAAATTGAGAAGAGGGTGGTTCTTGTTTGGGCATTTATTTTTGACTTGATCTCACTTCGGAGATTGAAGGGTGAATGTTTTGATGCGCCAGCAGGCAGGCTCATTGTGGATTGCCTGCCCATTTCTTTCCGGATGGGATGCACTGGCTGGGTTAGTTTCTCCATGAATGCCAAAGACCATGGTAAAAGCCCCACGAATTCGCCCCTCCCTTAACACGATATGGTGCCATTTTTCTTTTGGCGAATCAGGATCTCCTACGATGACGGAATTAGTCCAAGAGAAGCGACCACTACCTATGGCTTTGCGTATGTTGGATAACTGCTGTGCTGCGAAGCGGGTGTCTGTGGTTATCTGGGAGCAAACGGTATCTCCTTGTGGATGGTACGACCTTTGGAAATCCCCGATGTCCCCTTTCCTGATAGCTACTGCCCACGTCTGGAAAGTTACCTCGGGATGGGAATAACCCGAAATAGTTTTTTCTGGCTTCCATACCTGTCTTATCCTATTGATCACAGACTGAATTAACATGTTTTATAACCTCCAAATTTAGCTAACAAAATAAACATCAGGTCTTAAGGAAATCGCTTTGGCAAAACTGTTAAGAACTTTGGACTTTGAAACTGTTAACGAGTGTTACCGCGCGGAGCCTTTACAGGCTAAGGAGCGTAAGAAGGGGGAGACTAAGGAGGAGGACTTTCACATCGCCTTTTTGTGAGATTGAAACATCGGTTCGGTTAAAACTTCGAATCATGGTCCTTCCTCCTTTGGTGAGATATGCCTTAAATGACTATCGAACACACGTGAATTCGTCAGTTGGATGATGAGTCCTCTTTTAAAGTGTAAACAAGGTGTTAACGTTCCGTCAAGCTTCTTTGTAACAGTTTATTGGGATACAAAGGGGTCTTTGGGGAGCTCTGATGGAGGAGACGGAAAATACGGAAAATCAGGAAACAACTTCCCCTGGTACAGTGTGATCCCCTGAAATTGGGTCTTGCTAAGATCCATAAACTTTAGATTTCCAGCTGCACCCCTCTCTTCCAAAACTCCAAGAATCAATTGGTAATTTTCATGAACAAGGTTCTCCCCGACGATATAGATGTCACTCTTGTTTAGGCTCACAGACCGAAGAGACTGAGCAAGGCTCCTTCTTGGTGTCATGAAACTAAGCTTGGCAAGAAACTGTTGATCCTGATCTGCGTTAACAACTGCTAGCGCATGGTCCGCACTCAAGTGTTTCGCTGAAAGAGGTGTGTCCACATGTCCCACAATGTAAGCTTCTTGGTTCACGAGGATACCCTTAGGACCCTGATACGCATTCGTGGATTGAAACTTTCTTTTTTCATCCTTCGTTATTTCATCCCGAAGCTGTTCTCTGCACCTTTTATCGCGTCTTATTTCATACACGTGCCTTTCGAAGACTTCACGAGTTTGTTCTCCAAAAATTCGGGAAAGGGAAGCCCCTCCATTATCTTTGAACAGTTTTCCGAAAAAGGGAAATGAACCAGATTTCGTTTGAAGCTGTACCGGTGCTCCTTGGGAGTCTAGATAGATAGAAAGATATTCTGACACGCAAACCCGAGAGTCTGTCGTTTGGAGGAAGAGCGAGTTTTTTATGTGATCGTAGTCCACGCGCAGCTCAATATCTCCAGCGCTCGTTCGAACTTGTACCATGGTTGTGATGTCTTTTCGATTTGGCAAGGAGTTGACCCAAGATTCGCCGAGGATGTTGATCAAATCCATTTTGGCTTGAAATGGACTTTCAGGTTCGGTGCAGGAAGGTGGGTTAAGCGTTGGGGGTGCAAACCGACCTTCTCGAATTCTAGGAACATCTGCACCCAGGGATATAGGAAGCATTGCCACTCCGAGCATCTTGAGGAATTGACGGCGATTATGAGTGATCAATTGAGTCGGACGGATCATAAAGTTGGTAGCTGATTTGTTGCCACCATGCGCTTCTCCTTCATCATTGAATTTCCAAAAGTTTACGTCGTGTTAACAAGAAAGCCTTGACAGCCTGATCGCAAAACTGTTATAAGAGGGTAGTGCCACACAAACAGATTCTTTCGGTATGGTAAATCTAGTTCGGGAGGGAAGAATCATGACAGTTTCAGGCATAAGGCCGGGATTACCTGAGCCGGATCAAGGAAACGGAGAGGGAAGAGCTTCAGGACCACTTGCCCAGGGAGCTCATTCGAGTCCCCCAGAGCAAGGAGACATCAGGCTAGAATCACTTGAGACCCCCTCATTCCTGACTCGGAGAGTCCTTGCAGGAAATCTTGCAGCTCAGAAGATCCCAGATACCGAGCCTGAATCGGGTGGTCCATCAGCGCCCGTGCAGATTCCTGGCCGAACGTCGCAGACACACTCCTCTGCGCGACGTGACATGATCTATCCCAAGCTCGATGACAAACAAATCGCTCGCCTGGCTCCATTTGGTCACTTCCGTAGTGCTCACGCAGGCGAAGTCCTTTTTGATCAAGGGAAAGAAAGAGAAGCGCTCTTTGTTGTGATCAAGGGTCGTGTGCAAATTGTGAGTCCCTGGGAAGGAGTCGAGATTCCAATCAATGTACAAGAACCGGGTGAATTTACCGGAGATGTCAGCTTGATTTCCGGACGTCGCAGCCTTGTACGCGGTCGGGCTCTCGAGGCTAGCGAATTGTTAGAGATTAGCGGTGAGAGAGTGCGCCATATCGTGCAAACAGACCCAGAGCTTGGCGAGATCTTTTTGCGCGCGTTCATGCTTCGCCGGGCAGACCTGATTGCGAACACCCCGGGGAATGTCCTGTTGATTGGCTCCAGGCATTCCGCGGACACTTTGCGCCTGAAGGCTTTTCTGACGCGTAATAGCCAACCGTTCACCTATTACGATGTTGAGTGCGAACCCTGTGTGGAAGATTTCGCTCGTCGCTTCAATATCAGGGCTGATGATATTCCCGTGCTGATGTATCCCGGTTTATCTCCACTTTCAAATCCAAGCAACGCCGCAGCAGCGGAGTTCCTCGGATTCAATACCAACATTAATGTTCCGGCGCGCGTCCACGACCTGATTGTCGTCGGTGCTGGGCCGGCAGGGCTTGCGGCGGCAGTCTACGCGGCCTCGGAAGGTCTTGATGTCCTCATTCTTGAGGGGAACGCCCCCGGTGGGCAAGCGGGGTCAAGCTCACGCATTGAAAATTACCTCGGATTTCCAGCAGGGATATCGGGTCAAGATCTGGCAGAACGCGCTTTAGTTCAAGCTCAAAGATTCGGCGCTCAGGTGTTAATTGCGCGTCCCGCAGCGGGACTTCAGTGCCAACATCGACTCTTTAACATCGGGTTGACCGATGGGAGTTCGGTGCAAGCACAGAGTGTCGTCGTGGCCACCGGCGTACAGTATCGCAGGTTGGCGTTAGAGAACATCACGCAGTTTGAAGGCGCTGGCGTTTATTACGGAGCGACTAAGCTTGAGGCTCAATTTTGCGAGGGGGAAGAGATCGCCGTTGTTGGTGGGGGCAACTCTGCTGGTCAAGCCGCGGTGTTCCTATCAGACCACGCCAAACACGTCCACGTGCTGGTCCGCGGAAAAGGGCTGGCCGATAGCATGTCCCGCTATTTGATTCGCCGTATCGAAGACAGCCCGAGGATCACGCTCCACGCTCACACTGAAATTGAGTCGCTTCGCGGTAGTCGAAGCCTCGAACAAATTTGTTGGAAGAATGCAAGAACTGAGGTGAGAGAAACGCGCGATATCCGTCATGTCTTTGCCATGACGGGAGCCAGTCCCAATACAGCATGGTTGCAAGGAGGCGTTGTGTTGGACGACAAGCAGTTCATCAAGACTGGTCCGGATCTGAGCCCTCAAGATCTCGCGGCCGCTCACTGGCCGTTGCGTCGGCAGCCCTATCCTTTCGAAACCAGCCTCCCACGTGTATTCGCGGTGGGGGATATCCGAGCAAACAGCTCGAAACGAGTTGCTTCTAGCGTGGGGGAAGGGTCGGGTGCCGTTCAGTTTGTCCACAAGGTCTTGGCGGAGTAAGCCAGTAAAAAATATAATAAAACGGAGGTGCTTTTTATGAACATTCATAAGTCAGGTCCAATCACGCCAGGTCAAGGCCAGCCTTTAAATCAGTCAATTCATGGCCCTATCAATTTACAGGTTGAAAGCGTTGATTATCCTAAAGGCCCTGATGTCGGGGAACGCTTAGTTTCACTAAATAATCCGGATGGCATCACCCCTAGAAACCTGCTTAGTCAAATTATGAAAGTCCACGGATATAAGATTGATCTGGATATTATGGACGATCCGGAAATTAATGTACCCTTTAATCAATATAAATTTGTCATTCCCTATGGTCAGCCACGTCCAACACATGATCCTGGAGGAGAAAAGGCCAGCCATTCGATCATCGCTATTTCGGAAGCGATGTGGACTGCAGCTGGAAATCGAAGCATTTGTAGTTTTACTGACAAAACGGGAAAAGCATGGCAGCATTGGTTGCGAGGCAAGGAATTTCCGGCTGGTTCCGGCAATCCTTGTCGCGGCGTGATCTCCAATGACGACAAAATCTACAGCAGCCACAGCCCGAACGTCTGGAGTCTCCTCATGGTCTTGGATCGTCCGGATTCCGGAGTCCCAATACTCGACGCTTGGGTGCGAAAATCTTGAGAGAAGCCTTGGCAACTTAGAAGAACTGGGACACTGCTGAAAGTGTCGTTTCTGAGTCATTCTTAATAATAATACGATGGCTAAACGGCTTTCTTAATCGGGGTGTGTCCCTAATTTTGAACCCCTCAGGTTAGAGGAACATTTATGGGAACGGGTGGACTTGCTGTGGTGCCCCGAATATGGATATTCGGATATTAATCTTTTCCAATTCTCACGGATGATGTGGGAAGCCTCTTAGGGGTGCCCCGCGACACGATGTCGCGGATAATTTTTGATTAGGCTTAGCATTCACATCGACCACCACAGGAGGTGGTGGAGCTGAGGGGGCTCGAACCCCTGACCCCCTGGTTGCAAACCAGGTGCTCTCCCAGCTGAGCTACAGCCCCAGGACGTCGTGTCCTTTTCCAAGAAAAACCCAGGTCTTCCTTGGAAGGAATTCTTTCCTTAAGTCGTGCGAAACATCCTGTTTTGTAGGGGCTAAGTGAGCTAAGGACGCGTTCTCTCAGTGGAACTATTCACGATTCATCTTGGGGCGAAGCAAGCTCATTTAGGACTACGAACAGTCAAGCGACCTTTCTGATCGACACTGTAAGAGTCGATATGCCCAGCCAAATCATTTACCGTGATACGGCTTTTTTTGAAATCATCTCCGATTTCCAGTGTTATTCTGGATCCAAAGATGGAATAAGGCAAATAGGTCAGAGTTCCTTGGTCGTCAAAGGAGAAACTTGGTTCCTCATTGTTTAGGAAGTCTGAGGCTCCTTTAAGTTTTGAGAGCAAAACATTATACCTAAAGACATCATCCTTGTACTGCTCAGGATCCTTTTCATCGAAGTTGGCGTAATTGACTAGCGCGACCCGTGTGGTGTAATAAGTCCATTTGTCGTTTGTTTTTATCTCCTCTAGATATTCCTTAAAAACTTCGTACTTCGATTTGTCCTTAATTATTTCGGGATGATTCGTTTTCCAGTTTAGAAATTTGCTCTGCAAATTTGGGAAATCGCTTTTGTTAAACCGGTCAAAGGCTTGTTCTAAGCTAGGTGCCTCTGCATGAGGCTTAAGCGATGCATACAATTGGCGCGATATTGTGCCGTTCTTTGGATCCTCTGCGAAAAGACTCTCTGCTTCGTTAAGGGGATAGTCATCGGGCAGATCGCCTAAAGTTTTCAGGCGATTTTCATAACCAAAAGTCCCATCTGATTTCTTTGTGAGCTCATAGTCAAGTCGTTTCCCGTTGTTATCTCGTCCCACAACCTGGATTTGGTTTAACAGTGGATCATGGATCATCACAAAACCAGGGCGAATCAGAATTCGTCTGTCAGTGAACGGATCAACCGAGGCGTCTCCCATTTGAGCAAGGCATCGACGATAAGTTGTATTACAAGAATTTTGGAATTCCTTGGCGCCGAGCAGACCAGCATAATTTTGTGTCAGACGTGTTTGGGGGACCAAAGCCGTTCTTGCTGGGGCTTGAACAAAAACATTTCCTATACGCGTCGGGGAATAGGCTGGTCGATTATCCGGGGCCGTACCAGGGTTTCTGTACGGCTGGTACTGTTGTGTTTTGATTAAGGTTGGCTGAGATTGAAACGGAACGCATTGGCAACGATTGTCACCCATGATGATTCTCTCCTCTCATTTCTTTCTGTCTTTAATTCACTCAGGATGATTATCACGCGAAAAAAACGTTTGGCAATAGCTTTAAGAAGTGTTTTACAAAACGTTAACAACGAGCGGAGAGAACGTTGCAAAGGGAAAACGGGGTTGATCGCGAAATGCGGAAGGACTCTTTTTTGGAGGAACCATTATGCTTAGACCCGTGATAACCGTTGCACTCATGACCAGTTTGTTGTTTGCTCTTGGCTGTTCAAGAAAGATTCCTGCGGCGAATCAAGATCAACCAATGCCAATGGTGCAAAGCAGCAACATGCCTGCTGGTATGCCCCTTGACCCTTCCGACGCACCGATGAGCATGCCGATGATGAAAGAAGATCCGCGGAGCATCAAGAGTATCGAAGGGGAGATTCAGGAACTTGACAAATCACAGATTGTGGTCTTCACGAAGAAAAAAGTTTCGCTTAAGTTCCAGATGGATGAAAAAACCGACATTCGCCCCGAAGGAAGAAAGCTTCAACCCGGAATGAATGTGAAGGTTGAAATTGACCACTTACGACGTGGCATGAGAGCCAAGGAAATCGATATTCAGTCTTAGGTTTCTTTCTTCGATTCTTTCAGACGCTGGTTCAGGTACGAATAATAGTGTATCCCAGGACACGTTTGCATGATTTGCCAAAAGGCCACTCCTCCAGCAAGCGTTTGTGGAGAAAACACTGGAGTGGTCGAGGAATTGGCTCGTATTCGACCACTCGTTTCGGAATCGTGTTGTTTTTCTGCAACATCGGGTTTGTCGGACAATGGAACGACGCTTGGCGGAACGATGGCTCGAGTGGCTAGCAACGGGCTCGGTTTCTTTTGGGCTCCAAGAAAGAAGTCGAGGTTCAGCATTTCCGAGAGTTGATCATCGCTAAACAGTCGTCTTAAGCGATCGATTCGAACGTACTTCGGCAAGTCTTCAGTTCTGACACCCCGTGAAAGGGCATCCACATCAAAGCACGCTCGTATTTCTTCCGGTTCCATGTTCTCGCGAATGAGATCCCAATCGACCAGTTTTGTTGATCCGGGTGATGGGGGAGTTATCCGCACCGTCTCGACAATGGGCGCTGGCTGTGTTGTCGAAAGACGCGTTGTCAAATCGGAAACAAGACGATGAACTTTTTCGGCGGCCGCTGTTTCT
Source organism: Candidatus Melainabacteria bacterium (assembly GCA_013286945.1). Classification (GTDB taxonomy): domain Bacteria; phylum Vulcanimicrobiota; class JABDET01; order JABDET01; family JABDET01; genus JABDET01. The sequence goes on along the minus strand of JABDET010000016.1, from coordinate 7,161 downwards.
CCGCTTGATGAAGAGGCAGCCTTGCTCACTGCCGAAATGACACGCGAGATGACGAAGATGATAATGAGAAAGGGGAGAATCCCCGAAAAAAGTGAAATGAGTCGAAAAAGAATGTCGGTCGATTGCATTGTGTTTCCCTAAATGTCGGTTTTTCCGGGTTGATCGGCTCCTGGCCCTTGACCCATTTTTCCGATGTTCCCACGCATTTCGGTGTCAGCTTGGATGTTCTTTAAGGCGTAATAATCCATGACTCCCAAGCGGCCATTTTTCAATGCATCAGCCATGGCCAGTGGAACTTGGGCTTCGGAAGCCACCACGTTCGCACGCATTTCTTGGGTCTTGGCGATCATTTCTTGCGCTAGGGCTTCAGCCATCGCTTTTCGTTCCTGGGCTTTGGCTGTAGCAGTTCTCATATCGGCTTCGGCTTGGGACGCTTGCAGTTCGGCGCCAATGTTTTTTCCAACATCGACATCGGCAATATCAATGGAAAGAATCTGGAAAGCGGTTTCGGCATCCAGTCCCTCGCTTAGCACCAACTGTGAAATCCGACTTGGATTTGCCATCACTTCCTTAAAAGTAGTCGCCTGACCCACAGCAGCCACAATTCCTTGGCCCACGCGGGCAATAATCGTTTGTTCCGTGGCGCCCCCCACAAGTCGTTTGATTTCTGTCCGAACGGTCACACGCGTTTTCACGACTAACTGAACCCCATCTTTGGCGGTTCCAGTGACGGGTGGAACATCGATCACTTTAGGAGTAACACTGGTGTGAACAGCCTCAAGGACATTTCTCCCTGCGAGGTTGATGGCTTGAGCTGTTGAAAAATCAAGGGGAATGTTGGCACGCTGAGCAGAGATGAGGCCATTTACCACTTGGTCCACGTCGCCTCGTGCCTGGAAATGGCTTTGTAAGAGTTGGGCTGAAACGGCGATTCCCGCATTGTGAAGCTGAATCATCGCATCAGCAATCTTATCAACATCGCCTCCGGCTAAAATGAAGGCCTGCATCTGATCGATGTCATAGGGTGCATTGTTCTTTTTCACTTTGATGTAAGCGTTCACCAGATACGATGGATTGATTTTTCGGAACCTCATCCCGACGAGAGTCACCATGCTGATCGGAGCTCCAGAAACAAGTGCCTGTAAGAATAATCCCCAGGGAACATAATAGCTAAAAATAAGAAATAGGACAAAAAGTACGACAAGACCTATCCAGATTAAGCTTCCTTCATTGCTTCCAGCTGGCATTTTCCCCTCCTCGATTAATCGGCTTTATTGACTGTCAATGTTGAGCCTTGGTAGCTTGAGACAATGATCTTCGCACCGGCCGGGAGATATCCCCCTTCGGTTGAAGCGCTGTAACGTTTATTCTCGATGATGACAATTCCACTGGGGCGGAGATCAGAGACAGCGCTCCCTGTTTTGCCGATTAAAGATTCAAGTTCATGAGGGACTTCTTTCAGTGACGTGGCAATGGCCACGGGAGCGGTTTCCAAAATAAGCTTCCGAAAGAGTGGCGCCTTCGGGAGAAATCGGAGAAGTAGAAGAAAGATAGCGGTCGAGGCTCCGAGAGAAAGCGCTTCTTCTCTTAAAGCAGATCCATTCCCACCAAGGACAAAGAAAAAGCTAAGAAGAATGGAACAAACCCCCAAGATTCCTGAGATTCCGTGTCCGGGTAAGACATGGAGTTCAAAGAGAAGTAATCCGATTCCAAGCACAAACAAAAGAACAAACCAAGTATCGGAGACATTGGCGATTAAGTGGCCACCAAAAAACAATCCGAGGGCAATTAAACCAAAAATGCCAGCAATCGCGTGTTGGGTAATGATTTCGATCTGAATCCCCAGGATTCCGATGGTGAGGAGAATGGCGCTCACGTCTGGCCCTGTGATAAACCGAGTGAGCCGTTCGCTTCTTGTGAGTGAGAGGTCAGAGAGGGTAGCGTGATCCCAGTGGTAAAAAGCTAAAACTTCCTGTTCGCTGTTGAGAATCTTTTCGGCGAAATGGTATTTCACGGCTTGGTTAAATGTGAGGGTTAGGATTTCACCTTTTCGTTTAAGCCCTTTTATTTCCACGTTGGGATTCACCATCCCCCCCGCGATGTCCGAGTCTCGCTGATAGCGCTCTGCTTCGGAGCGGAACTCTCCTTCGATGGCGGAAATCGTTTTTGGCGTGGTCGGGATCGGTTCAGCGGCTCCAATGCTTGAACCGTCACTCATGATAATGTGGGGGCAGGCCAGAGCGATCAGAGCACCAGCAGACCAAGCTCTCGTGTGGATGAAAGCCACGACCGGAATTCTGGATTGATAAATGGCGTCACGGATTTGTGTGGCGGCATCGACGCGTCCACCAAAGGTGTTGATTTCAAGCAAGATGGCTTTCCCTGCCTGATTGTTGGCTTCGGTAATGGCACGTGAAACGTAATGAGAAAGGCCAAGATCAATGGTTCCTTCAATTTTGATCCGATAAACCGTGTCGGGGTTGGCCTGGAGCCTATTGAAGAGGCCAATTAAAATGAGAATGGAGAAAAAACCGATTTTGAGAAGAGACATTCTTCGCACAATTTTAATGATATCACACTTTTTTCTTCTGTCAAGATTTTTGATTAGCGGGGATTAAATTAGCTTGCTTTGCGATTGGGCGGGAGGATTATTAATGCAACGGGTATCATCGCAAACGGTAGAACGAAGGCAAAAGATTTTCCAAATTCTAGCAGGGCGTCTCTTCGTCGCATATTCTCCACAAGCGCTTTGAAATTTCTTAAACCCCCAAGCAAGGTGCTTTTGTGTTGGTAATCGTAAAGGACTTCCTCCTGATGAGACTGGCTTGGATGGTACGAAGAACCGACAGAGCTTAAGCGGTTAAGCGAGTCCGCGAGAGATTGTTCAAGGACTGTCAAATCTTCTTGCTCAATACATTTCGCTGTTTTAAAAAGTCGCTCGATCCCTATTTGACTAAGATTTGTCGCTTGAGAAAGGAGGTCGGGGGCGAAATTCTCTAGACAGCTCCTCGTATAGGTTATCATACCGCCATTTTACGAATGTTAGCTGAGGAAGTCAAGAACCGAATTGTTAACTTTTCGCCGTAGGAGCTTAAACTTTTGACAGAGAAAGATGAAGGCCAATGAATAATTCACTTGCAGGAAAACTCAAAAAAATCGTTGGCCAAGAGAACGCCCTCATTACCCCTGAAGAAATTCTGGTTTATGAAAGCGATGGGGTAAGCCTCATTAAAGGAAAAGCAGAAGCTGTTCTCTTGCCATCAAAGACGTCCGAGGTGGTCGAGATTGTCAAGCTGGCTCATGAAAACAAGATTCCTTTTGTGGCCAGGGGAGCGGGTACCGGCTTAAGCGGGGGCTGTGTGGCTGGAAACGGAGGTTGGATTATCTCCACTGCAAGGCTTGATAAGATTCTTGAAATCGATTTGGAAAATCGTATCGCGATTGTTCAACCCGGTGTGGTGAACGAAACACTTTCTGAAACCCTTCATCCTCTCGGCTATCATTTTGCCCCTGATCCTTCCAGCCAAAAAACTTGCACGATTGGCGGAAATCTTGCCGAAAACGCGGGAGGGCCGCACTGTTTAAAGTACGGGATGACCTTGCCGCACATTCTAGGCGCCACGCTCGTGCTTCCTGACGGCGAGCTTCTCCAGCTTGGAGGTAAAGTTCCAGGGAGAACGGGCTATGATCTTCTCGGCATTCTGGTTGGTTCAGAAGGGACACTCGGAATTGTAACCGAGATCACGGTTCGACTAACACCGGTACCAGAATCGGTGAGGACTTTCCTGGCGGCCTTTCCATCCGTGAATGAAGCAAGTGATGCGGTCAGTGCAATCATGGGGGCTGGCATTGTTCCTGCCGCTTTGGAAATGCTCGACAAACTCACCATGGAAGTGGTTGAGGCATTTATCCATGCCGGCTATCCGAAAGAAGCGGGCGCCGTCTTGCTCATTGAGGTGGATGGCCCAAGTGTTCAGGTGGAGGAAGAGTCAGAGTCGATTCGGAGGATTTGCGGAAAGCATGGGGGACTCAATCTCCAGGAAGCGACCGATGAAAAGCAGCGCAAGAAACTGTGGTTAGGGCGCAAGAGCGCTTTTGGAGCTTTCGGGAGAATCAGTCACGATTTTTTCGTGATGGATGGGGTGGTTCCACGATCTGCGCTCCCGGTGGTCATGCAAAAGGTGGAAGCGATCGGAGAAAAGTATGGGCTTCGAATCGCGAACGTGTTCCATGCCGGAGATGGAAACCTTCACCCTAACATTCTTTTTGACAGTCGAGATCGATCCATGATTGAAAAAGTCCTGCTTGCAGGTGAAGAGATTTTGCGGGAGTGCGTCTTGCTTGGAGGGGCGATCAGTGGAGAGCATGGTATCGGGTTGGAAAAGCAAAATCTGATGCCCCTTATGTTTACGGAAGCGGATCTCAGCGCTATGGAAAAAATCAGAATTGCATTTAATCCCGACAATCTTTGCAATCCTGGGAAAATTTTTCCCACAGGAAAATCGTGTGGTGAAATCGCCTCAGGAAACTATTTGACTGTGGCCACTTGGATTTAGAGGAGATTGTTTTGTTTCTTAAAAAAAGTAAGAAGTATGGATAAAAATCTCGCTTTAGAAATGGTTCGCGTTACGGAAGCGGCGGCCCTATCGTCGGCTCGTTTTATGGGAAGGGGAGACGAAAAGGCAGCAGACAAGGCAGCCGTGGATGCGATGCGGCGGGCTTTAAATGACATTGCTTTTGATGGGACCGTGGTGATCGGAGAAGGGGAACGGGACAATGCTCCGATGCTTTATATTGGGGAGAAAGTGGGCCTCGGAGATGGCCAGAAGGTGGACATCGCCCTTGATCCGCTTGAAGGCACCACGATTTGCGCGAAAGGAACCAACAACGCCCTCTCGGTCATTGCCATTGGGGAACATGGGCGTTTCCTTCACGCACCCGATGTGTACATGCAAAAAATTGCTGTGGGTAAGAAAGCAAAACACGTGATTGATCTTCGCGAATCCGTGATGTATAACTTGAAGGCGGTAGCCAGGGCCAAAGAAGTTGAAGTCGACGATTTAACGGTGATCATCCTTGAGAGGGATCGCCACGCTGACCTCATCGCTGAGGTGCGTGCCACTGGTGCTCGGATCCGCTTGATTGGCGATGGGGATGTGGCAGCCGCATCCGCCACTTGCTTTAAAGAGACTGGGGTCGATCTTCTGTTGGGGAGTGGGGGAGCTCCTGAGGGGGTTCTTGCCGCCGCTGCTCTCCGATGCCTTGGAGGAGAAATTCAAGGACGGCTGATTTTTCGAAATGAAGAAGAAAAACAACGGGCGAAAAAAATGGGGATCAAGGATTTGGATCACGTTTACACCGCTGAAGAATTGGCAGGGGGCCACATCATGTTTTGTGCCACGGGGGTCACCAGTGGCGATTTTCTGAAAGGGGTCCGATTCTACTACGGAGGAGCAGAGACGCATTCGGTGGTCATGCGTTCTCAAAGCGGAACGATTCGACTGATTGAGGCCTTTCATCACTTTGACAAGAAGCCAAACTACGGCTGGGAAAACGAAAACGAAGCCAGTGCAGCAAAAAAACATTAATTCTTAAACCGGAGAGTTCGATGATCAACCTTGAGCGAATGACTGACCATGTGGAAGAATTGGTTCGAATCGACAGCGAATCACGTCATGAGAAGGAAGTCGCACTCAAGCTTAAAGCAGAGTTGGAAGCGCTGGGTGCCGAGGTGTCGATCGATGATGCCGCCGAAAAGATCGGGGCGAATGTCGGAAATGTTATCGCGTTCATCAAAGGAAACAAACCCGATGCGGCACCTTTTCTTTTAAGTGCTCACATGGATACCGTGGTCCCAGGGAAACGAGTTCGGCCTGTTCGGACCGGCAAAGTCTTGAAAACGAGTGGGGACACGATTCTTGGGGGTGATGACAAATCTGGATTAAGTATCATCATGGAAGTCCTTCGAACCTTGAAGGAAAGGGAAATTCCTCATGGTGATCTTGAAATTGCGTTTACCATTTGCGAAGAGATTGGATTGCTTGGCGCTAAGGCGGTTGATCGAAAGCGCTTAAGATCAACCGACGGGTTGGTGCTCGACAGCGAAGAAGCCAATCTTCTCATCATTGAAGGGCCAGCTGCTGTTCGGATGGAGTTTAAGGTTCACGGCATTGAAGCCCACGCGGGAGTAGCACCCGAGGAGGGATTATCCGCCATCAAGATGGCATCGAATGCGATTTCCAAAATGAAACTTGGAAGAATTGATAAAGAAACCACGGCGAACATCGGCGTGATCGAAGGGGGATTGGCCACCAACATCATCCCTAACTTGGTTTCTCTAAAAGGGGAAGCCCGAAGTTTAAGTGTGTCGAAACTGAAAACGCAGATTCATCACATGAAAAATTGTTTCGAGGTGGCGGCCAAAAAGCATGTCCTTAAGAAGCACGGGAAAAAGTTAACCGGGAAAATTGAATCGATGATTGATCACGATTATTTCCGAATCAATCTGAACAAGAATGCGCGTGTCGTAAAACTGGCTCTCGAAGCAGCTCGAAAGCTCCGGTATAATCTCAAGGCCGGATCGACCGGAGGGGGAAGTGATGCGAATGTTTACAATCGGTGGGGAATTCGGGTGGCTAATCTTGGAACCGGTATGCGAGACATTCATACCGTGAAAGAGTGGCTTGACTTGTTGGATTTTGAGCGTTCAGCGAACTTAGTAGCAGAGATGGTCGTACTTCATGCAGCCAATTGATTCTTCAGCTTTACTCTCTTCCAGTTAGCCGGGAAAACCGATCAGCCCCGGATTAAAGCTTGGAAGCCCTTCCATGAAGGGGGACGACCCCGCAGAAAGACTTGCAATGTCAGTTCCGATCCCCGGGATCCCGGGCATGGAGCCAAAACCTAAGCCGGCAGAGCCACCTCCGCCGAAGAGAGAGGCAATCCCAGGAAGGCCGGTGAGGGCCATTCCAATTCCAGGACTTGTCCCCATGCCCAGTCCTCCAAAGGAGCCGAAGCTCCCTCCAAAACTAAAGAGAGAGCCAATTCCGCTTAAGAGCTTGGACAAGAAGCTGGATCCACCACTCGGTGTGGACTCCGGTGAAGGGAGAATCGTTGAGTTAATTTGGCTAGCGAAGTCGTCTTCTGAATTGCTCGAACTTG
>JABDET010000015.1 GCA_013286945.1 Candidatus Melainabacteria bacterium | reverse complement strand
CGGTGCCCACAGAAAAAATAACCACCACCCCACGAGCAACCCACGGGTTTTCACCAAACAGTGCAAATCCCCCCATGAAGAGCCAGTAAAGGAGTGGCCCCTTATAAAAGGCTGGCAGTCTCACCGATGGCTGTAGATGCTCCCGACTTTCATCAAAGACATGCCCTGGGAGCACCGCTTCAGTGCTCGGTGGAACAATAAAATCCCCTTTTTCATACATCCCCTTGGCTAGATTAAAGTAAAGGCGCTCATCAAAAGCGGTCGTCATTCCTTTCTGACCTAAGCCAATGCCGAAAACCAAGAGAGAAAAGCCGATGAGCAGAACTGGATGAAGGATTCTACGGTGAGATTTGCGAGTCAAACCGTCGGTAGCGGTGATCATGACTTTGTTTTGGCATCGCCGGTTCTTCGGAAGATCATGATCCCGTTCCAAAACGTGGGATGGCCTCCACATGAGGTTTTCTTGTCGAACATGATTTCGTAATCCAAAGAACTTCGCTCGATAAAATCAAGGGTGGCTTGCCGTGTTTCATTTTTGTTGGTGTCATCCACCAACACCAGGCAATGCGGTGCAAAGAATTTCTCCGCCACTTGAAGCCCTCGCAACTGATTTTTGTAACTGTGTTCCCCGTCATACATGTAAAGCCCAATGGGTCCTTGATGAACTTTCTCAAAGTATTCTTCGTAATCCATTTCATGAAATCCGTGCTGCGGGCTTCGATGGTGGTTAAATCTCTTGTAGAAAGAAATCGGAACAGGGGGGCAAAGATTGGCCTCCTTGCCGGAATCCAGATGGCCTGAAAACTCGCTGAAATTATCAATGCCAATGCAGATCTTGTCTTGATTGTTAATCATGCCTGCCAAGAGTGTGAAGCCATGCCACACTCCCACATTCACGAAAGCTTCTTCAGACGACAGCTGCGAGACCGCATGATTAATGATCGCCGCAATGCCAAAAGTCGACATCCGAGGCATCTCGAGAATGCTCCCCAACCTTTCCTTCATGACTTTCTCGTTTTCCGGAAGATTGGTGTTGATGAGATCCCAAATCACCGAGTTGGAAATGTGTGGAGGGCGAACAGAGCCAGCCAACTGATCGGGGGTGATCGCTGCATCGGGTTGTATCTGATTGAACGTAATTCCCGTGAGATAATCAGCCACATTCATTTCTGAAACACACTCCCTTTTGGATTTCGATCTTTCGTTCCATAATTTTAGACTTGAACCTGCCGAAGTTAGATGTAGAGATCTCGAAGATCAAAACAAGGCATTCCATACGAGGTGACTAATAAGAGGAAGTTATGCAAACAAGACCTGACATTCGAAACATTGCGATCATCGCCCATGTTGACCACGGGAAAACCACCTTGGTGGATGCCATGCTCGTTCAAGCTGGCATTTTCCGAGATCCGAGTCAAGCGGGGGAACGAATCATGGATGTCAACCCGATCGAGCGGGAACGCGGTATTACAATCTTAGCTAAAAACACCGGCATTCAATGGGGAAAAGTAAAGATTAACATCGTCGATACGCCTGGCCACTCCGATTTTGGTGGGGAGGTGGAGCGCGTGATTCAAATGGTCAACGGGGTTCTTCTCCTCGTGGATGCCGCCGAAGGTCCACTCCCTCAAACGCGATTTGTTTTGCGAAAGGCTTTGGAACAGGATCTCCCCGTTGTGCTTGTAATCAACAAGATCGATCGAAAAGATGCGCGCCCGAAAGAAGTTCTCGAAGAGGTGTATTCTCTTTTCATCGATATCGGTTGCAGCGATCACCAACTCGAATTTCCTGTCCTTTACACGAATGCACGAGCTGGAAAAGCAACGGACGATCTTAATAAGGAAGGGAAAGATCTCCGCCCCTTAATGGACACCATCCTCAAACATATTCCTGAGCCCCCCGGTGATGATGAAGGATCATTTCAAATGTTGGTTTCAAACATCGATCACAATGATTATGTAGGAAGAATTGCCATCGGACGCGTTTTTCGGGGAAAAATCCATCCTGGAGATTCGATTATCCGAATCCGTCGAGAAGAAATGACCCCTCACCGAGTCACCAAGATCCTTGAATTTCTTGGCCTTGAACGGCGAGAACTCGAAGAAGCCAGAGCTGGCGATATTATTGCCCTTTCAGGTGTTGAAGCGGTGAACATTGGAGAAACCTTAACCGATGCCGCCAATCCTGAAGCGATCAAGGCCGTCCTTGTGGATGAGCCAACCGTTTCCGTCGATTTCCTCGTGAACACCAGCCCCTTCGCCGGCAAAGAAGGGAAATACTTAACGAGTCGCCACCTGAAAGACCGATTGGAACGCGAGCTTGAAAGCAATGTAGCGCTCCGAGTTACCCCCACTGCTTCACCTGATACGTTCTCTGTTTCAGGTCGGGGAGAGCTTCATCTTACTGTTCTCATCGAAACCATGCGACGCGAAGGTTATGAATTGGCTGTTTCAAAGCCAAAAATTATTTTAGCTGAAAAGAATGGCAAGACCTTGGAGCCAGTCGAGTACGTGGTGGTGGATGTAGCGGACGAAGCTGCAGGGGCAGTCATTGAATCTCTTGGAAGAAGAAAAGCACAGATGCTTAACATGGTTTCCTTTGGATCGCAACGACGGCTTGAGTATACGATGCCAACGCGCGCATTGTTCGGACTTCGTAACGAGCTTCTTACGCTCACGCGTGGAACAGCTGTCATCAGCCATACCTATTATGACCATCAACCTTTTGCCGGAGAAATTCCCCACCGAGGGGTTGGAGCATTGGTTAGTGCTGAAACGGGGGCTACCAAGGCTTATGCGCTGGACAACTTACAGCAACGTGGTGTTTTCTTTATCGCTCCTCAAACCGACGTTTACACAGGGATGATCGTGGGCCGTTCTAACAACGACAAAGACATTGGCGTCAACGTGTGCAAGGCCAAGAAGCTCACCAACATGAGGGCAGCTGGATCGGATGATGCGCCTGATCTTCCCCCACCGGAAATCATGACCCTTGAGAGAGCTCTCGAATTCATCGAAGATGATGAGCTCATCGAGGTGACGCCGAAATCTATCCGATTGCGCAAACGACTTCTTGACGAGGAAGCTCGTCGCAAAGCCAGCAAAACAGAGGAGCGCTGAAGATCTCATCCATCAACATTCCTCCCTTTTTAGACTGTCTGCGCTTTGTTCACGTTCTGCGGGAGCTGAAAGCAGGGATAGCCAAAAATATGTGGAAAACAGCAAATTATTTCTCCAATATTTGGGTATATTGACATGGAGAAGTTTTGATTTATTTTTTGTTTAAGGAGGTGATTGGGGGAACATCACAGGGAATGTCGTTCCACTGTGATACACCATCAATTAATAACGCGAATAAATTCGCATGAAAGGAGGAATAGAGTGAGGAAACTTCTCTCTATTTTATTAACACTCGTAGTCATCTCTGGTTCCATTGCTTTCGCAGCTCCATTCCCAGACCTTCCCGCCGATCATTGGGCAACAGAAGCGGTTAAAGTTCTGGCAGAAAAAGGGCTTGTTGAAGGCTATCCTAATGGAACGTTCAAAGGAGATCGAGCTGCTACCCGTTACGAAGTTGCTATGGTCGTCGCGAGACTCGTTGCCTACTTGGAAAAAAGGCCGCAAGTAACCAAAGAAGATCTCGACGCAATTAGAAAACTCGTTGACGAGTATAAAGATGAGCTCGATGCCATGGGGGTCCGCCTAAAGAATGTTGAAGATCTTTTGGCTTCCCTCGAAAAACGGGTCACCGAAGTAGAACGCGTCAAGTGGTCAGGTGGATTTGAAACTCGATTTGTTACTGAGTTAATTTCAACCTGCGTTGGATGCGTAATTACTCCGTTTAACTTTGACGGACTGAACGTGGGTGCACGAACTCCACTGGGTGATCAAAACCTTCTGTGGAATCACACCGACCTTCACAACCCTGATCGCGAAAAGCCGGATGGGGAAATTGAAGGGTATCCGTTCGACAAGGTGTACACTGCTTTCCCAGCTCATAGCGGGAGTGCACTTGTTGAGTCAGGCTATCTGAGAGTACAAGCTAAGCTTTCAGATGAATACAACGCAGGCGGTGTTGTGTCAATGTACAACAACGTCGGGCAGCAAGCCAATGGTACTGTGTATGGTCCTACACCAAACTCAATTGCTAACTCATTCCAACAGGTATCAGGGTTCACCAACCTGTCAGCCAATCTGAATCAAATCTACGTCACCAGTGAAAAACAACGGCTTAACGCCGCTGTTGGCGATTGGCGCCCAGCTTTGATTTCAGATCACATCCTCCAAGGACTTCCCAACATGGGGATCTTTGGCCCAGACTATCTGCCATTCTATGGTGGTCAACTCTTTGGGCAGCTCCAAGGAACTGTTGCCAGTGGCGTACTGTATGAAGTGGTCGCAGGGCGCATCGCTGACAACAATCCTGGCTTCTTCTCAACAGGCGGCGGAACTCTCCAGAACCTGGTGTATGGTGGTGCTCTTGGTTACAGCTGGAAAGATGTCAATTCCACGCTAACCCAGGTTGACTTAACCGGAAACTTCGTCCGAATACAAAACGATGCAGGAATGACAGCAGGCGGAAGCACCGGTAGTGTGAACAATGCCGGCCTTTGGGCTAGCCCGAATGCCTCCCCATTTGTCACTGTTGGGACAACCCCAATTGCCAATGCTGCTGGAGCCCTTAGCCCAGCCGGAACTTTGAATGGTGGCATTGTGGCAGGCGTCCCTGGTGTGACGACTGCAGGTCTCGGTCCTCAGACCGAAAATCTCTATGGTGCCGATCTGAAAATCAAGTTCGGCAAAGACTGGAAATGGCTCACCCTCTGGGGTAAATACGGCAACAGCACCTACCTTGCTAGCCGTGGCGCCAACCTTGGCCTCCCCACGGTTTCAGGTAGCTTAGCTGCAGGCGGTATTGCTGTTGATACAGGTGGACGTATTACTGGAAATGCGGAAGTCATCTATGTCCAACCCAGATACGATCCATTCGTAGCTCAGATTCCAGCTGGACTTTTCCCGCTTGGACCGATCGGGGCTTCACCCTTCTTTGGGTTCCCGTATCCAGTCAGCTACGGACCTCTTTACTCGACTGTGCTTAATTCGCTCACAGGCCTTGGTGGCGGTGGATTCTTTAATCCTGGATTTTCGGGACCGTTCTCAACCACCGGTGGTGCTGGTGACGTATTCTACAACATACACGATGCTCGAAAATACCCTGACAATCGAACTGGATTCCGGGGTACAATCAACTGGAACTACGGATATGGAAATGTCGGACTAAAGGGTGAATATTTAAAACAAACCAATTCATCCAGCATGCCGAATGAATTTTCCGCCGGGTTCTATGAGCCGATCTTTGCTGCGCTCCCGGTAGCCAATGTCTTCACGGCATCTGCTCCTGGAACGTTTGGAGGACCTGCTCCGACAGCTCTTTCTCAACCTTCGGCTTATGCATCAGCAAGTGGACCTACCCAAGGCTTCATTCGGGATTTCACTGGCTTTGCCGATTACACCATCCCTTCAAAGGAACTCACGTTGGATGGTCTGTATACCGACAGCCGAATTAAGCGGTATGAACCAGACTTCAACAACATCGATCTGCATTTCATCTGGTTCCGTGGTGGTGCCACCTATCGCCCAACTGAGAAATGGTCTCTGTCTGCTGGTTATGAGCAATTCTCTTCGGTTGGCGGAGGTCGTTACTTAAGACCTTACACGAACCAGTTTGCCAACAATGTGGCAGTGCCTACAGTAGCCGGTGGTGTTCTGACGACCCGTTCTTATGGGCCGCTCTCGAACCTCCCACCGAATGCCCTCTTTAGCCAAAGAGGCCCATATGTTGGTGTAGACTACATGTTTGTCAAAGGTGCGAATGCGTGGATTCAATACCACCTGTTCAACACCCAAGACAACAACATGACCGGATTTTCCGGATTCGCAGCAACAGCTTTAGAATCTGGTCTTCGGTTCACGTTCTAAGTTAAGTCGCGCTTAGACCCCTGAGGGAGCAATCCCTCAGGGGTTTTTTATTGCTTGTCGATTCTCCGAACCCGAAGTCTACGTTCCTTCATGGTTGCCCTTTCGGTCAAATCCATTGGCTCTGAAAGGGAGCGAGTGCGGGTTGCCGACCGAGCGGATTCACTGCAGTCCAACCAAAAAATAATGGTGAGTCACAAATTTAGTAGGGACATGGATGTCCCGCGGACTGCAGTGGCTCGGAGAACGACCATGGATGGTCGTTTGAGAATCAGCGAGGGAGGTAGCCCGCACTCGCGACCCCTTCAGCGTCAATGGTGAAGCTGGACAAGCATCTTGGCGTCCCCGAAGGAGATGAATTTATCCGTAAATTCAGACTTGCGAGCGATTAAAGCAGTAGTCAGCCATGTATTTCAATTTTTCTTGATACACGTTGGAAATCTTCGTGGCTCCAAGTGCTTGTAGGGTCTCATCATAAAACTTTCGGGTTCGTTCTTGGCAAAGCTCCTTGGTCCCCGCTTCCTCGAGGATTTCGAGGACGAGCGGCGCTTCCCCATCGATCGGCTCCGATTGAGAGTAAAGAGAAATCAATCTTTCCTTGTTCTTTGATGACGTGTGTTGGAGCGCGTAGATGATCGGCAAAGTTTTTTTCTTGTACTTGATATCCGCGGGTACTTTTCCGGTTTTTCTCATGTCTCCCCAAATCCCAAGGATGTCATCGGTGAGCTGAAAAAGCATTCCAAACTTTAGTGCATAATCTTTGTATGCGGCAATCAATTCGGGATCTTGGTCATCGGTCGCAAGCAAAGCGGCAGACTCAGCAATACCGGCGTACGGGGTTGCGGTTTTCTTGGAAATCATTTCGAAATACTCCGATTCCGAGATATCCAACCGTTTTTCGAAGAGCAGATCCATGAATTGCCCCTCAACCACCGTAATGTGTACGTGATTGCTCGCCGCCATGATCTTCGTGATCATCCGATCGTTAAAGCCCTTCTTTCCCAAATCCAAAATTAAGCCATACGCCATTGCCTGCAAGGTATCTCCATAATTAATTCCCTGTTCAAGTCCCGCCATTTTCCAAAGCGTCGGTCTTCCCCATCGAAGCTCATCATGATCCTGAATGTCATCGTGAATCAGGGAAGCATTGTGCATGATTTCAGCGCTAAGCACAAGTGGAATCGCGGTTTCGTATTCACCCCGGATGGCTTTGTAAATCAAGAGACACATGACCGGGCGAAGGCGCTTTCCGAGAAGACGGATGGGGGCCCCAGCCCCATTGCCTCCATTGGATCCGTTGCCATCCATCGACTTAAATCCAAAATGGTACATGAGATAGTCGTAATAGTTTGAAGGGCCCTGAAAGCGACTTAAAAACGAATAGAGTTCCTTTTCGACGATCTCGACGTAATCTTTGTAAACGGCTAGGTCTTCCATGGGGCTAACGTATTTCGACATCTTTCCACGGTGAGACCTGCCAGAAGGTTCAAAAATTCATGCTCATCGGAAGAGAACTCCAAATCCAAGACCCATGAGAGAGCCCACGAGTGAAGACAAGGCGTTCACGCCGTCATTGGATAGAACAGCGAGCCCCTTTAGCCTTCGAGTTGTCCTTCCACAAACGTGAATACGCATCTCCGTTTCCTCGGCACAGGTATCACAACGAAGAACCGTTTGACAAGTCGCTCCAAGAAGGCTATCAAAACTCATTCCCAAGACGCCGGAGGAAACGGAGACAAGAAAAATTCGAGAAAAAGTGAGCCCTGCAAGTACTGGCGGCTGGAAAACTTGGAGCATTACCCATGCGAAAACTCCAAGAAGTGCACTTCCAAGAAAGCCTCCTCCATAGCCGGCTGCAGTCACACCTCCGGAAGTCCCAGCTTTGACGATCTTCCCAGTCCAGAAAACCCTCACCGGCCCTCCACTCAAAAGTCCAAGCTCTGTTCCCCAGGTATCAGCCATCACCGTGGCTAGACTTCCAAGAAAAGCAAAAAGCCCATAGCTGCTTGGATGGAAAAAGGAAACGCACCCGATCACCCATGGCACTCCCCCGTTAGCTGCCACTTGAAAAAGATCGCGCCTCCCCCCCTTTTCGGTCTGCCCTTCGGTGATCGCACGTTTCTTTGTTTTTTCCCACTGTGTGAGCAAGCTTGATGAGAGGAAAAAGAAAATCATCATCGACAAAAAGAGCCACTCTTTGAAAAAAACGAAACAAAGAGCCAACGCCAGCGCTCCGACGAAACCGCTGGCAGAAAGCATTCTCTTGTGGTAAGAAGCCAAGAGAAACAAGAAAAGAATGAGGCTTATCCACGCCGTGTTCATGAACGAGCTGATTTTTTCAGGACTGAAAGATGAGACTCCGGACAAGGACAAGCATTCTCAGGAACTTCATGAGCATCTGTCGAGAGAGGGAAAGCCCTCAATTCCTCTTTCATTGTTCTTAACATTTCCATTTGTTGTTTAAGCTGCATGGCTTTGTCGCTAAAAATTTTTCGAACAAGAGCGCAAGGTTCTCTCTTTTTTTCCTTCAAATCAAGCAGATGTTTGATGAGAAGAAGGGTTAAACCGATGGCTCTTGCTTGCTGAATGAATTCAAGTCGTGTTAAATCCTGCTCCCCGTAGTCTCGATACCCGTTCTTTTTTCGAGATGGCTTCGGGAGAAGACCGATTTTTTCATAGTACCGAAGCGTGTACGGATCGATTCCTGAAACCTCTGCAAGTTTTCCAATGCTATACATCCTGGTATTACTATAGCGGATCAAAAGTGCCCAAGTCAAGAAAGGATGAGTTTCCCAGACGTGGAAAGTCTCCTAGCTATGATCTCATTGACTTCCAAGAGAAGCCAGCAGTTTACCGAATCGGTCATTCGTGAAATGACGCGGCTTGCGATTCTCCACAATGCAGTAAACCTTTCTCAAGGTTTCCCCGATTATGACCCTCCTGAAGAAATGCTGGAAGCCGCCATACGAGCGATACGTGAAGGGTACAACCAATACGCGATTACCTGGGGAACCAAAAACCTACGACAAGCGATCGCCAAAAAAACCACCGAGCTTCAAGGAATACCGGTCGATCCTGAAACCGAAATTACCGTGACTTGTGGTTCAACGGAAGCGATGATTGCTTCGCTTCTTGGAATTATTGATCCAGACGAAGAAGTGATCATCTTTGAACCATTCTATGAAAACTACGGACCCGACACGATTCTTTCAAACGCAACCCCTCGCTACGTCACCTTACGCTCGCCTGTCCCAGTCTCCACCGGTAATCGAAAAGACAAGGGGCAACACTGGACCTTTGACCCGGTAGAACTGGAGGCAGCCTTCAATGTGAAGACGAAGGCGATCATTCTCAATACTCCCAACAACCCCACCGGAAAGGTTTTCACACGAGAAGAACTTGAATCGATTGCAAAGTTTTGCCAAAAATGGGATGTTCTTGCGGTAACTGATGAAATCTATGAACACATTTTGTATGATGGGCTCGAGCATGTTCGGATGGCCACGCTCCCAGGAATGCAAGAAAGAACGATCACCATTAATGCCATCAGCAAAACATATTCAGCCACTGGATGGCGGGTTGGCTGGGCCATCGCTCCTGCCCCAATCACCGCGAGCATTCGAAAGGTGCACGACTTCCTAACGGTTGGAGCCCCACATCCTTTACAGGAAGCAGCCGCGGTCGCGCTTCGCTTGCCTTCCACTTATTATGATAAGCTTGCAACCGATTATGGGAATCGGCGCGAATTCTTGCTGAATACGCTCTTAGACGCTGGTTTCAAATGCTGGAAGCCTTTTGGGGCTTATTACATCATGACCGATTTTTCCGAGGTGGCCGAAAAACAAGGGCTAAAAGGAAAGACCGATGCACAGTTCGCAGAATGGCTTGTCCGAGAAATCGGAGTGGCTGCTGTTCCCGGGAGTAGCTTCTACCGTGAAGCTTCTCTTGGAAGAAGTCAGGTTCGCTTCTCGTTTGGGCGCAAAATGGAAACGCTCAAGGAAGCGGAGAAACGGCTTTCACGCTTGAAGCGCTGAGCTATCTACCATTCCGAGGCAAGGCGCAATAATTTCCCCCTCGCCCAGTAACGGGATCTTCGATGCATTCATAGCGAATATTAAAGAATTCATCTCCAAGAATGTGCGATCGGATTTCGCGCGTGCAAGTTTTCCAACTGTTCGTAACGAGGGACTCCATCCGATCAGGGCTCAGCGTCTGTCGTGGTGTGTATACTTGGATGGGTCTTTGGTATTCATCAAGACAACGATATCGAACTGCGCCATTGTCTTCAAACCTTTCCCAGCCTCTCTTGCGAACAAGCACTCGGTCAGGATTCTTGATCTCTTCACTTGGAAGTCCGAGAAACAAGCAGACTCGATCTCCCGCCAAGCTTCGAGCTTCGAGAAGATACTCAAGATCAACCGCTCCTTGACCAAGCTCTGCGTGCTTTTCCTTATCCAAGGGACCAAGAAAAAGGTGCGCAGGACTAACGGGGATCAACTTGACTAACTTCGTAACAAGACTCATCATAGGATTTTGGCCGCAAGCTTTAGTTTAGCATTTGAAAACCGAGCATACAAGAGGATTTGCTCTGAATCATGTTAACAAAATGTAACGAAATCGACACCTCGAAAAGTTCACATTTTGTCAATAGACTGCTGCGATAAAATGTGATACTATCGCTTCGTTGTCAATTTTAGAAGGAGCAAACCAACCATGGACCCGATAGAACCGAAACCAATTTTGAGCGGACCAATGAGACCCGTAGGACCGGTGGAAACAAAAGAAGCGCCAACCCAGCCACCAGCGGCTTCCTTGCAAGGAGACCAGGTAACCCTGGGAGCAACGGGCGAACCCGCGGTGACTCGGCAAACGCTTGCAGAAGCAGCCAAAAGCGGTCAAGGTAAAGAAGCTGCAAAACGGCGTCTTGAACAAGCCCATAAAATTGCCGAAGGAATCCAGTCCGATCTTAATAGAAACGAGGCACTAGAAGCCATTGCAAAAGGTGAAGCCGCCCTCGGGGACAGTCTTGGAGCTTTAAGCACGGCCCAGCAAATCTCATCCCCGGAACAAAAAGACAAAGCACATGTCTGGGTTGCTGGGATTCTTGCTAAGAAAAAAGATAGGATCAATCCATTAATGGCATTATTGGCAGCTGAAAAGGTCGTCAGCCCCATCTGGCGTGATTTGGCATTCAAACACGTTGGCCTGGCTCAGGTTGAGCAAAATGATTTCGATGGCGCACTAGAGACATTCTTGCGCGTTAAGAATGTCGAAGAAAGAGAATCGGCTATTGCGGAAATGGCCTCAAAACAATCCGACTCGGGTGACTATCAGGGAGCACTCAAGACAGCCTCGCACATGAATGAGACAGGGTTTGATTATATTCAGACCATTCGAAAAATTTATGCCGATTGGGCTTCATCCGGGGATTTTGCCGGGGCATTAGATCATGCAAAAACTATTCCAGACGACTTCATGCGGCACGCGGTATACGGAAATATTGCTCCAGTTCAAGCCAAATTAGGGGAAGCTTCGCAGGCGATTAAAACAGCAAACCTTATCGTGGACGACAGCCAAAGAGACAGTGCTGTCTCAGACATTGCCAAGCAGCTGGCTCAATTAGGAGACGAGCCAGGGGCACTTCGAGCGAATGGTCGAATCAGTAATGAGATAAAGCAAGACAAGTCACTAAAGGAGATTGCCGTTGCACTTTCCACAAGTGCCATGTATCATCTCGAAACCAACGAGAATTAAACTGTCGCCTTAAACTGCGGCAGATAAGCCGAGTTAATCTCGAGGATTTCGTCTAAGACTTTCTTGGCTTTCGATGCTGAGCCTACCAGTGGATTCACAAGAAGCGCGAGGTAAGCCGCCTTCCTATCCCCTTTCAAGGCAGCCTCAATGGTAAGCTCTTCGTACGTCTTCACCTCAATCATCAAGGCTTTCATCGACGGAGAAACAACTGGAGTTTTGTCTGGAACGAAACCGCTTTGGCTTATCTTCCAAGGAAATTCAATGACCGCTTCTTTTGGTAACCAATCGAAGACTTTGCCATTCGGAAGATTCACGATTTGCCTTGATTGGGTTTTTCCCACCATGGCTTTCATGGCTGAAACCGCCACCTCACCATAGTAGATGCCCCCACGTTTCATCAATTGCGGCGGTTTTTCCACGAGCTTCGGATTCGAATATTGACAAAGAAGCTCCCCCTCAATCTCCATGACTTCTTGGGCTCTTGTTTTTTGCGCCTGTTTCAATTCTTCGATCACATCCGGGGTAAGATAATAGTAACGAAGGTAAGGAGAAGGGAGCGCTTCAATCGATTGAATCAGTTCTTGTGGGAATCGATACCGCTCTGCATGGATGTCTGAGGCATGTCTTAGAACATCCCCGGTTTTATCTTCATCTCGAATCTTGATCTTCGTCGCCCAGCTTAAATGATTAAGCCCAAAGTATTCAAGTTCAACTGATTCGAAGGGAACTTTGTAATAATCAGCAATGTCTCGCCGCATCACCCAAGGAACATTGCAAATCCCGATCGTTTTGATCGGGCTTGCACGATGAAGTGCTTCGGTGACAATTCCCGCTGGATTGGTGAAGTTGATCAAGGTGGCCTTTGGAGCGTGTTTTTCCATGGCTCGAGCGATTTCCACCGAAGCCGGAATGTGCCGAAGAGCGCAAGCAAACCCGCCGCAACCGGTAGTTTCTTGCCCAACCAAGTTGTACCGAAGTCCTAACTCTGTGTCTTTTTGTCGAGCAGCCTGCCCTCCAACGCGAATTTGGCTGATGACAAAATCTGCTTGATGGATAGCTTCGGATAAGGCTGAAGTGGTGAATACCCGTGTGGATGCGCCGTGAGCTGAAAGAAGCCGTCTGGAGAATTCTGCTAGGATTTCAAGGCGCTTCGCATCAGGATCCAAAAGCCATATCTCAGCCATTGGAAGCAATGCTTTCTCACGGGCAAGTCCATCGATAAGCTCCGGCGTATACGTGCTTCCCCCTCCCACAATAGCAAGCTTCACTTACAAAGCCTCCTCTGATTGCGCTAACGCACGGATAATGGTGTCGATCAATTGCCGTCCACATTCACTGGAACAAGAATACCGGTTGAGAATAATCGAGAAGACCAAAGTTTGCCCTGAATTGGTGACCACATACCCTGACAGCGAATTAACACCTCGAATGGCTCCTGTTTTCGCTTGCGCGCTCACACCGCAAAGTCGCTCATCCAAAGTCCCATCTTGGCATGCTTGGGGAAGCGTGGCCCTAAAACTCTCACCAAGCGGTGAGCCGGCCATGGCCTGCAAAACACTCACCAAGGTTTGTGGAGAGACACGGTTTTGGTCCGATAGTCCCGAGCCGTCGGCCAGCACAACGGGGGATTCCTTCAATCCAAACTCGTCCAAGCAGTTCGTAACGGCTTTGGCACTGTTTCTGATCGTCCCTTTGCCGAAATCGGTTGCTCCAAGCGTGCGAAAAACATGTTCAGCCAAAAAGTTATCACTTTCTTTATTCAGGCGATGAACAATGGATAAAAGTGGAGGAGAATTCACTTGCATCAAGGTCTGGAGTTTCAAATCCTTTCCAATCTCATCATCTCGAATAGTACGAACTCTTCCCTTAACTTCAATCCCATGGGATTTTAATGTTTCTAGAAAAGCTGAACCCACCAACAAAGGGGGGGCATGAACATTAAAAGGAAAGCTAATTCCTCGGTTGTAAATGCTTAACGGACCGGAAAGAACAATTTGATTCTTCAGCCGGTTTCTCGAATACGAGAGGGCGCTCCCATGCCCGGAGGTGAAGGAGTGATTAATGACCTGAAGGAGATGATTTTTCGGCCAGAAACTCACTTGAGTTGGCGCCCCAACGTGACCTCCTGGAACCACCGTCACCTTGACTTCATTCTTATTAAGCGATAAGGCCGCAATTTCTGCCGCATACTCTTCCCATTGGTACCGAACTTTCCATCCTTCTCCGGTGAATTCTCGTCCAAAGGTGGAATCATCCACCACCAAATCGCCATCCACCGTTTGCAAGCCAGACTCTTTGAGTTTCCGTGCCAAAGTAACAAGCGGTGTGGTTGGATCCGGATAAAAGTCTTTGCTCCAGGTCGGATCTCCACTCCCACGTAAAACCAGATTTCCTTGCAGGTGTCCATTTTGAATTGGATTCCCTAAGAGGGTTGTGGTAAAGTGATACTCTGGTCCGAGGGTGAGCAAAGCACAACTTGTGGTGAGAATTTTCAAATTGGATGCTGGAATCAGTGGAATCCTAGGGTTATACGAAAAAACTTCCTTACGGGTACCAAGCACCTCAACCCGAATTCCAACGCGGGAATTTTCAAGGGCTGGATCGCGAAGGACATTGTAAATTTTTTCTTTGATTTCGGGAGGGAGTGCTGCATTCGCTTGGGAGAACAAGCCGATGACGAGCAAGAGAACAAGAGACAACCTAAACTTCACAACGCTTTCTAGCGTTCGATTTTCGTAAGGGAAAAACCTTTCGCCACAACAATTAGGAAAGGTTCACATCTGCATAAAGCGAACTAAAGAAACCAGCCATGGAATCGCCTCTTTACCTAAGACAACTTGAACTTGGTCCGATGCAAAACTTTGTCTACCTCATTGGAGACAAGGAAGCCAAGGAATGTGTCGTCGTGGATCCCGGCTGGGATGTGCCGACTATTCTTAAGACTGCCGAAAGCGACGGGCTAAAAATCACAAAGATCCTCATTACCCACGGTCATCCGGATCACACCAACGGGGTGGAATCCCTTCTCGCCAAAAATGATTGCAAAGTCTATGTCCAAAAGCATGAAGCTGATTTTATGAAGTTTCGATGGCCTAATCTTATTCGAGTGGAAAGTGGAGAGATGATTGATGTGGGGAAAATCAAGATACGCGCCATCCATACCCCTGGGCACACACCTGGCTCTCAATGCTTTCAAGTCGAAAATGGGCTCGTCTCTGGGGATACTTTGTTTATCAACAGTTGTGGACGCGTTGATTTGCCTGGGAGCAATCCTGAACAGATGTATGACAGTTTGCAAAAACTCCGAGCCTTGGATGACCAAGTGATTCTTTATCCAGGTCACAACTACGCAGATGACCCAACCTCAACGATCGGGTCGGAAAAACAAACCAACCCTTACCTTCAATTCCCTAATGCAAAAGAATTCCTACGCGCCATGACTGGTGGATTGTCGGGACGTTGGTATTAATACTTTTGTCCTTCGTTTGACAGGGGAATGGTACACTCTACTGGCGAAGAGTCCACACGCTTCGATCAACTTAAAACGGAGGGCAAACGATGGCGACTGATCGGCAAAAAACCTTGGAAATGGCAATCCATCAAATTGAACGGCAATTTGGAAAAGGGGCCATCATGCGCCTCGGTGAAAATTCTGCCAAACTCCAAGTGGATGTCATCCCCACCGGAAGCATTTCGCTTGACCTAGCTCTTGGAATTGGTGGAGTCCCCCGTGGACGGGTGATGGAGATTTTTGGTCCTGAATCATCTGGAAAGACCACCCTGGCTCTCCAGATTGTCGCCGAAGCGCAAAAACTTGGCGGGACTGCGGCCTTCATCGATGCCGAACATGCGCTTGATCCCTCGTGGGCTAAAACCATCGGTGTTGACATTGACAACTTATTGATCAGTCAGCCCGATACCGGTGAACAAGCCCTCGAAATCACCGAAGCGCTGATTCGTTCTAATGCGGTCGATGTGATTGTGGTTGACTCCGTTGCCGCCCTTGCTCCCCGCGCTGAAATTGAAGGAGAAATGGGTGACTCGTTTGTTGGATTGCAAGCAAGACTCATGAGCCAAGCACTCCGAAAACTTACCGCTGTCATCAGTAAATCTCATGCGGTAGCCATCTTTATCAACCAATTGCGAGAAAAAATCGGGGTCATGTTCGGTAACCCAGAAACCACGCCAGGCGGGCGGGCTCTCAAGTTTTATTCGAGCGTCCGCTTGGAAGTCCGACGTATTGAATCGATCAAACAAGGAAATGATCTCGTGGGAAACCGGGTCAAAGTGAAAGTGGTAAAAAACAAGATGGCCCCCCCCTTCAAACAAGTGGAGTTTGATATCCTCTTTGGAAAAGGCATTTCGAAGATTGGAAATGTTTTGGATTTGGCCGCTGAAATGGGGATTGTCGGCAAAAGTGGAACGTGGTACACGTATGGCGACGCAAAGCTTGGTCAAGGCAGAGACAATGCCCGCACTTATCTTGAAACCAACCCCAAACTCGCTGTTGAAATTGAAGCCAAGATTCGTCAAGCAAGCGCATCATCTCTCAAAGTGGCTACTCCTCCGGGAGATGCGGTTCTGGTCGAAGCCGAAGCCTAATACTGATTGAACGTTTCCACGCTGCGCCAAGAAGTGACTTGTGAAGGACAGGGGCTCCATTCCGGAACCCTCACCCGCCTTACCTTTCGCCCTTCAAGTCGTGCTGGGATCATTTTTGTGAAGGGAACAACCCCCATTCCTGCCGCACTCTCAAGCGTCATCGACACACACCGCGGCGTGACTCTAGGAAAGGATGGCGAGTCGGTTAAAACGGTCGAACATCTTTTGGCTGCGCTCCGCTGGCTTGGAATCTCCAATCTAGAAATTGAGGTTAACGGGGAAGAAATTCCTGTCTTTGACGGAAGCTCACGCTCGTGGATCGAAACCCTGAAACCCCATCTTTCCGAATCAGAACGAGAATTTCCCTCGCTGGCTATCACAACTCCCTACTCGATCAAGGAAAACGGGGGGGCAATCGACGCCTCCCCAGCCCCTGAGTTGTCTGTATTCTATTCCATCGATTTTCCGAATACCCCCGTGGGGCATCAAACTTGGGACGGGTGCATTACTCCCCAGGCTTTTCTGCAAGAATTGGCCCCAGCACGCACCTTTGGCTTCCTTCACGAAGTACAAACCTTGTGGAATATGGGTTTAGGCAAGGGAGGGAATTCCGAAAATTGTGTCGTAATAACAAAAGATGCTTTTTTGACACCTTTGCGATTTCCGGATGAAATGATCCGACATAAGGTATTGGATCTCATGGGAGACTTAGCACTTCTTCCCTGGATCCCGAAAGCAAGAATAAAGGTGGAAAAAGGAAGCCACCGCCTTCATACGGCGTTGGCAAAAGCCCTAGAAAGCATGACGAAAGAAAGGTGATAGACGCGAGCGTAAAGAATGAGCTTGTGCAGGACGCAAAAGGCTTAATCCCGCACCGGTTTCCCTTCCTGCTCATCGACAAGATTGTCGATGAAACAGAAAAAAAACTGGTTGGGATAAAGAACGTCTCTGCTAATGAGTCATTCTTTATCGGTCATTTTCCAGATCAGCCTGTGATGCCAGGGGTGCTCATCCTTGAGAGTTTAGCCCAGGCCGCAGGTGTTTTGGTGAGTAAGTTAGCGAAAGACCCGACCAAGGCCCCAGTTATGATCGGTTCTAACCGAATGCGATTTCGCCGACCCGTGATTCCCGGTGACCAGTTGATCCTAGAAGTGGAGCTGGTTGAATGGACCGGAACCATCGGGAAGTTTAAAGGCGTCGCCAAGGTTGCCGATCAAGTGGCCGCAAACGGTGATCTCACCATCGCCCTGGAAAGTCTTTCATGATTGAAGACCCGGCTTTTGGTTTTAGCCGGAAAGCCCTCTGAAAGGGCATGAAGGGAGGCGAAGCTTGGCCGCCAAGAGAAAAGTAGCTGTCGTCGGCGTAGGCCACATGGGCCGACACCATGCTCGGATTTATTCCGAGATGGCTGATGTAGAACTCGTAGGTATTGTTGATACCAATGAATTGGTTGCAAGAGAACTTTCGAAAAAACTCGGTGTCCCTTACTACCTCGATTACCATGAACTGATTGGAAAAGTGGAAGCAGTGAATATTGCTACCCCTACTTTCCTGCATTATCCCATGGCCAAGACCTTTCTTCAAGAAGGAATCGACGTTTTGGTTGAAAAGCCAGTCACCTCCAACTTGAAGGAAGCTGATAATCTGATTAAGCTCGCGAAAATGCAAGGGCGTATTTTGCAAGTGGGTCACACGGAACGATTTAACCCCGCCGTCCGTGAATTAAGCGGACTTATCAAGAAACCAATCTATGTGGAAGCACATCGCATGGGTCCACCCACTCAGCGAAATTTGGATGTGGGCGTCATTTTTGAATTGATGATTCATGACATTGACATCATCTTAAACCTCGTGAAGTCACCCATCGTAAAATTGCAAGGGCTTGGACTTCGCGTTTACTCGAACCACGAGGACATTGGTCAAGCGCAAATCCTCTTTGAAAATGGTTGTCTTGCCAGCATTTCTGCTAGCCGCGTCAGTTCTGAAAAGGTACGAAATTTGGAAGTCACCCAAGAAGATGGGTACCTCCATCTGGACTACATTGAACAAAACATCACCTTGAGAAAACAGGTTTCAAGCCGCTACATCTTCGATCAGCCCAAAGCCATGTACCGTCGTGAGTTTTTAGTGGATCAACCGATGATTAGCAAGGACGAACCTTTGCGTCTGGAAATCGAGCACTTCGTGGAATGCCTGCGAGAGCAAAAAAATCCGCTGGTTTCAGGCGAAGACGGAAAGCGAGCCTTGGAAGTCGCAAACCAAATCTCTGAGAACATGATGATTACCGATGCTCGGGAAAACCAGTTGGCGAAAGAACTCCTTGTCATAAATCGATGAAGATCCACTCCTCCGCTGTGATTCATCCCACAGCAGAAATTGAAGACGGGGTATCGATCGGCCCCTATTCTGTGATAGGCGAAGGGGTAAAAATTGGCAAGGGAACCATCCTTCACTCCCACGTTGTTCTTGAGAATTACACTCTACTTGGCAAAGAAAATCAAATCTTTCCTGGCGTTGTTCTAGGAGGGACTCCACAGGATCTCAAATGGAAAGGGGAATTCTCCCAAGTCATCATCGGTGATCGCAACATTATCCGGGAGTACGTAACCATTCATCGAGGAACCGGCGGCGAATCCACCACCGTTGGAAATGACAACTACCTCATGGCTTACATGCATGCTGGCCACAATGTAAAAATTGGAAGTGGTTGCATCATGGCTAACTCCGTTGGACTTTCTGGTTATTCAGAAGTGGGTGACCATGTCGTGATCGGAGGAATGGCCGGTTTTCACCAGTTTGTCCGGGTTGGCACCATGGCGATGGTGGGTGGTTTTTCAAAAAATGTCAAGGACATCCCCCCGTATGTAAAAGCCGACGGCATGCCTTCGAAAGTCTACGGATTAAACGTGCTTGGACTTAAGCGAAATGGGGTTTCCGCCGAGCGACGCGAGCAACTCAAGCAAGCTTATAATCTGGTCTATCGAGCCAAATTAAACTTATCCCAAGCCATTGCAGAAATCAGCAAAAGCTTAGCTCGCACTCCTGAGATTGAACAGTTTGTCCGCTTCCTCCAGAGCGCTTCACGACAAGGAATCCTTAGCCGTGAAGACAGTAAGGTTGCCGTAGGTTCCTTCGAATAGCTTTTGAATATACTCATTAGCACTGGAGACAGTTCCGGGGATTTTATCGGCTCATTGCTCTTAAAGCGACTAAAAGAGCTCTCACCTAACATTTTCTTTTATGCCATCGGGGGAGAAAAACTAAGAGCGGCAGGGGCCAAAGTTCTTGAAGACAGTTCAACATGGAGTGCGATCGGAATCTTTGACGCTTTATCGAAAGTACCCAGAGTCTACCTCGCTTCTCGAAGAATTCGAAAAAAACTCCCCCACCTGAATCTTAACGGGGTGATTTACATTGACTGCCCCGCCTTTAATCTTTATTTGGCGCAAGCCATAGTGAAGCTTGGCATCCCATCGGTTTATTTCTTTCCCCCTTCGCAATGGAGAAATGATCCAAAGCGGGCTGCCAAGGTTGGCAAGCTCGTTAATCGGGTCATTGCGCCATTTACGCAAGCCTCCAAAGTTTACCAGGAAGCTAACGTCCCCGTATTCTTTTCAGGCCATCCCTTGCTTGACATTCTGGAATCCGAAGAAAAGTCCGAAGTCATCTTTCGCGAATTGGGCTTAGACCGAAACAGGCCGGTGGTTGGACTTTTCCCTGGAAGTCGTGATCAAGAAATTCATTACCTCTTGCCCTTAGAGCTTGCTGCAGCGCGAAAACTTCTTGCCAAGATCCCGAAGCTCCAGTTTGTCCTTCCCATCTCGAGAAAGAACCTTGAGAAGACTATCCTTCATCAAATTAGAAGTTCAGGGCTCCCCGTGGTTGCAAGAACTGAAATCAATCACAAAGTGATGCAAATCGCTGATTTCTTGATTCTCGCGTCAGGCACCGCTACGCTTGAAGCCACACTGTTTCGGAAGCCGATGGTCATTGTGTACAAGGTTTCTCCCTTAACTTGGCGTCTTGAGCGACCCCTCCTTAAGGGTGTGAAATTTGCAGGACTTCCCAATCTTCTTGCCGGAAAGGAAATCGTGCCCGAGCTCATGCAAGAGAAAGCTACCGTAAACAACTTGGTGAATCATGCCTTGAAATTGCTCACGGATGAGTCGGCAAGAAAACAAATGATCGCTCTTCTCGAAAGCCTCCGACCACAGCTTGGTGAACCTGGAGTGATTGATCGCGTCTCTCACCAGATTTTGGAAACTTTCGGTGGGTAAATTATTTTTTCGCTTCCGTGGTCTTCTTTTGGCGCCGTATGGGCTTTTACTCTTAATCCTCGGAAAACCAAGTTTTCTCTCCTTTGCATTGGGATTGTCCCTAGCTTTGCTGGGTGAGTCTCTCCGTCTTTGGGGAGTTGGATATGCAGGAAAATCAACCCGAAAATCGGTCTTGGATGCACCCAAACTCGTCACGAGCGGACCTTATGCTCTCATCCGCCACCCACTTTACATCGGAAACTCTTTCATGGGGCTTGGAGGAGCGATCATGGCTTCGGGCCATCAGTCAGCCCTGATTCAGTCTCTTTTCTTTTTGGCGTTTCTATTTTTTTATGGGGTGGTCTACGGGGTGATTATTCCACTTGAAGAACAGTTCTTAGAAAAACAATTTGGAATCCCCTATCTCGAATACAAAAAAAAGGTTCCTCAACTGATTCCCACTGGGAAAAGTTATCCGGTATCCGATCATTTCTTCAGTTGGAGTGTGGCTTTTAACTCGGAAACTCACACGTTAATTCCCTTTGCCATTCTTGTGGCGGTTCTCGGCTTGAAAATTCGATGAAAGTTCATCTGGTTCATACCAATGATCTCCACGATCGCTTCCCTCTGAAACTCTTGGAATCGCTAACAAAAAAAGAGACCTTGCTTCTTGATTCTGGAGATGCGATTGGGGGAAGTAACCTGGTGTATCGATTTCGTGAGCCCATTCTTGAAAAAATGAACCAGATAGGATATCGTGCCATGGCGATGGGAAATCGAGAATTCCATTACTCACGAAAGGTTCTATCAAAACGACTAGCTGCGGCCCAATTCCCTATCCTGTCAGCCAACGTCGTTGACCTACGAAACCAACGATCGATTATTCCATGGATCCTCATGAACTTGGCGGAAATCAAGCTTGGAATTCTTGGGCTTACCGTTCCTCAATACCCGGAGGGATCACCCTGGGAAAAGATTACCGGCTGGCGATTCTTGAATCCAATCGAAGCAGTCAAGGAAGCGGCTTCTCAGCTACGACAAGCTGGAGCAGAGTTCATCCTTTGCCTATCACACCTTGGCTTCCCCTTCGACAAGAAGATGGCGAAGGAAGCTAAAGTGATCGATGTAATCTTAGGGGGACACAGCCACACCATTTTGTCAAAAGCCTATTGGCAAGACCAAACGGCCATTCTGCAAACCGGTGCTTACGGGCACTTCATCGGAAGCTGGGAGCTTGAGATCGAAGCATTCGAAGGGAAAGTGAAAGGGTGGAAATTGGATGGAGCGCTTATCCAAAACCATGATTGACTTTCTGTTTGTTAGCAATGGGTATGGAGAAGACGCCATTGGAGCGAACATTGCAGAAATCATTTCTGCAAAATATCAAGTAGCCGCTTTCCCTTTGGTGGGACATGGCAAACCGTATCAACTTCGGGGAATCTCCGTTGTGAAGAGCTTTCCAGCACTTCCAGGCGAAGGGGTATCGCTAAGGAAAGATATCCAAGGGGGACTCCTGTCTCTTCTTCGATTGGAATGGAAAGCGTTGAGCCAATTGCACGATCAAGTGGAAGAAGCCGTTTCCATCGGAGATATTTTCCCAACACTTCTGTCGTGTTGGGCATTAAAGCGAAAATTTTCTTTTGTTGGGACTGCAAAATCTGTGGATGTTCAACCCTACAATGTCTTCGAACGTTTTGTTTTAAGGAAAGCATCCAGAATTTATGTGCGGGATGAACGAACCGCGACATCGCTCGTGGGGAAAGGGGTCAAAGCCGAATGGGCCGGGAACCCGATGATGGATGAGGTGGCTGTTAGCAAAGTGCACTTTCCGGCGTTTACAGGCCGAACGATCGCCATTTTGCCAGGTTCGCGAGAGGATGCCCCTCAAAATCTCTCGATCCAAGCCGAGGCCTTAAACGCGTTATCCCGAAATCTTTCCACTCCAATTCGAGGTTTGGTTGCCATACCTCCAACGCTAACCTTACAAGCGCTCCTATCGAAGTTTAATGGGTGGGATGGGATGCTGGTTGCAAATTCAGAACCTGGAATTCTTGGTCAGATTGTACATGGCAACGTGTTGCTTCTTTTGGTTTCCGGTTGCCTTGGAGATGTCTTGCGGGCGTCAAGCCTGGTTTTTGGCCAAGCCGGTACGGCAAACGAACAAGCTGCAGGTCTTGGGAAGCCCGTGATCGCGTTTGATTTCTCCCTTTATCGTAACGGAACGCTCTCCTGGTACCGTTGGCGACAGAAAAAACTCCTCGGAGAATCGCTTGTGGTGGTTTATCCCAATGCAGAACTCCTCGCGGCCAAAGCAGCCAACGTTTTTCAGGATCGCACCTTGTACCTCCAGATGGCAGAAGAAGGGAAAGCACGACTGGGTGCTTCTGGCGCATCACCCAAAATTGCAGAAGCATTGATGCGTGGAATTGGAGGCACTTCCGTCCCCGCCATAACCTAATGCCAACGTCATAATTGTTTTGACATGATAAGCCAGTTGCCACCGGGTGACACGTGAGCGGTGGGGCCCATTTGTTCTGAGCAGCGCAGCGGGTATGCGAGCAGCGGAAGAACAAATGGGCTCCGCGAACGTGGCAGGACCCGGTGGCAACTGGCAATATACTTGTGACGTTGGTATTAGTAGGAAGTGTCCCCGATTTCCTGAAGTGTCCCCCATGCCTAAGAAGCAGTACTGGCTCTTTAAATCTGAACCCGAAACCTTTTCTATTCAGGATCTCCAGAAACTCCCCAACCAAACCTCACCTTGGGATGGCGTGCGAAACTACCAAGCCCGAAACTTTCTTCGCGATCAGGTTAAGGTTGATGATGGTGTTCTTTTTTATCACAGCAGCACAGAGCTCGTCGGAATTGCGGGGGAAGCGGTCGTGGTCCGTTCGGGCTACCCCGATGAAACCCAGTTCCAACCGAAATCCAAATACTTCGACCCTAAGAGTACACAAGAAAAGCCCATTTGGTATGTGGTGGATGTCCGTTTTGTTAGAGCCACCAAAGCCATCATCACCCGGAGAGAGCTTGAAAAGGTCGAAGCACTTCGGAAAATGGTTGTATTAAAACGAGGGATACGACTGTCGATTCAATCGGTGACAAAAGAAGAGTGGAAAGCCATCATGGCTCTTCCTGTTTGGCGCTAACTAGCTTTCTTCCTCTTCCCCTTCTTCTTCCTCAAAGCTAATGAGGCCATAATCTTCCAACATCTCTTCAATCATGTCCATTTGCATCATTCGTTCCACATAGCTTAGCGTGTAGAACATTTCATCATAGGTGAGCTTGTATTTGCCAAGTAAATCTAAGACTTCCTGGGCGATTTCCTCAAGACGTTCAAGTGCCAAGCTCCACCTCCACAGAATACAGACTGCTCAAGATTACGCGACCACCTCCGAAATCCTTCCGAGCTCGACCGAAGTTTCCATTTCGCTTTTCTGGAGGATTGTCGAGCCTTCTGGATTCTTCTGGATGATCAGTCGATGAGGGAAAAGCTCTGCGAGTTCTTCAATATGGGTAACAATTCCGATCAGTTTGCTTTCTCTTTGGAGTGAGGAGAGAATCTCAGCCACTTTGTCTCGGGTCTCCAAATCAAGATTTCCAAATCCTTCATCAATAAAGAGCGATTCAACTTTCTGACGGCCTTGCAAATATTCGCTCAAAGCAAGGGCCAGCGCCAGAGATGCTGCGAAACTCTCTCCTCCACTTAAGCTTTCCACCGCTCGAGGTTCATTGGCGTTCCAGCCATCCAATACCTGAATGTCTCCGGTACCCGCCAGTGAAAGCTGATATCGTCCTCCTGAAAACTCCAGGAATTTTTCACCTGCCATTTCGAGGATGGTGGACAGCACCGTGCTAAATAAGAAGTCGGGCAAGCGGTTACGCTGAAGATCTTGATGAAGGGTCGCACACAGAATCTCTTCAGATTTATAAGCTGCTTGACGCTTCTTTAGGGTGTCTAATTTTTCTTTCGACTTTTCCAGATGTTCCCACTGTTGCTTCATCTTCCCGATTTCGCCATGAAGAAAATGGAGCCGTTCCTCCAGAACTTTCTTTTGTTCTTGCGTTTTCAGAATATCTCGTTGAAGCGCTTCCCGATCTCGGTTTTCTCCTTTGAGTGCCACTTCGATTTCTCTTTGCTTGGTTTCGAATTTCATTCTTCGAGCTCGACGTTCCTCAACGAGCTTTTCCTTTTTGAAGAGTTCCGCCGTCTCAAAAGTAGGAAGGCTTTCTAAACTCAGATAGCCCATGGGGGTTACACAATCCAAAAGTTTCTTTTTGAGTTGAAGGACTTCATGCTTGACTTTTGACTCGCTTGCCTCGAGATCTTGAACCTGCCCCCCCAGCTGATTAACCCTTTCTTGCCATTGATGATACGCTTCCAGATCCTTTTCCTTTCTTGTATTGCGCTCGCAGATCTCATTTTCGCAAGTTGCCCGTTTCTGCTCAATTTCTTTGATCGAGGCAGAAACGATTCCAGCCTCTTTCAGCTTCTGTTCATCTGCTGCTATCTCGCCATGAAGCCTTGAGAGGAGGCTTTCCACACTCGATTTTTGCTTGTCTAACTCATCCAACTGCTTCTTCTCTTTTTCAGCCTCTTTTTCGGACTCTTCCATTGTTTTTAGAATGCGCTTTTCTTCATCGAGAAGTCCCTTCACTTTAAGGGGTACTTCTCTTAATTCTTTGTATTCTTCTCTTGCTCGAATTAAGAGCTCGTCTCCTGAATAGCCTAAATCACTGGACAGTTCTTCCTCAAGGGCTTTTTTCTGTTTGGCACATGCTGCTGCTTGTGTGTTCAGTTCCTCAATTCCCTTTTCGAGTCGACTGGATGCCTCACGGAGCTGTCCATCGGTTAACAAGAGCTGTTCTCGAGTCTTTTCAAGTGGAGACAAATCAAGCTCTGGCTCGATGGAGCCTAACGGAGAAGGAAGATGGCTGATCGTTTGACCGCAAACCAGACATTCTTTACCCGGAGCTAGTTCCTGTCGAAGCTCTGAGACAAGCCGATTCGTATGCAGCATCTCGTTCTTCTTTCTCTTTTCGGCAATCTCAGATTCAAGATGCTTCTTCTTCTCTTGGCAATGCTCAAAACTTGAAATGATCTTTTCTCTTTCTTTTTGGTGAGCTTCAAGCTTCTCCCGGACCTTCTCGAGATCGAGGAAAATTCGGTTGAGATCATTGAGTTTGCCACTGTTTTCATTGATGTGTCGATAACGCTCTTCTTTCTTTTGTGCCTCCTCACGTGAAGCACGAAGGATCTCGAGAGATTTCGCTAACTCCCCCTTCTTTTTCTTGAACAAATCGAATGTTTGACTCCGATTCTTGAAAGCGGTTTCGATTTTCAGGAGTTCTGCTTGTCGTTCTGCTTCTTCGCTTTTTCGTTTTTCATAAGGCTCCACCACAGCTCGTAAGCGAAGAAGAAGTTCAAGCTCTTCTTTGAGGCGTTTAAGTTCAATGTCATCTTCTTGGCTAAGCTTCTGCAGTTTTTTCTCAAGGGTTTTCAGCTCTTCTTTAAGGCTGACGAGGCGAACTTGGCGCTCCTTGATTTGAGCTGAGAGACTTGAAAGCTGTTTTTCCTTTTCAGAGAATCGTGCAAGTTCGGGAAGAAAAGGGAGGAGCTGCTTGAGCCTTGATAATTCTTCTTCCAAGGTTTTCCATCCAGATTCTTCGTTTTTTATCGCTTTTTCTTCTTCATGGAGCGCTTCACGAACGGTCACGAGTTCCAGGAGCCTTTCAAGGTCGAGACCCCTTTTTTCGATTTCACGACTTTCTGGATCCAGTGTTTGGATTTCCAATTCGAATTGCTTTAGTTTCTCTTGAAGCGCAAGAAAAGTCTCCTCGGAAACATCGGTGGAAAGTTCTTCTTGATGAACCTCATCTTGGCGAATCAACTCCTTAAGAAAGCGGCTTTTTTCACCGGCGAGAAGACCCACCTTTTCAAAAAGCTTGAGGCTGAGAATTTCTTCCAGAACCTCTCTTCTTTTTTCTCTGTCCCCTCGGAGAAACTGATCAAACAGATTTTGTGGGAGAATCACCGCTTTCGTAAAGGTGTCGTATCCCATCCGCAAGAGAGATTCAATGGCTTTGTCTGTTTCTTTCACTTTGTCCGTGAGCGTGCGCCAAAATTCCCCCGCTTTCTCCTCGAGTCGAACCTGGGGTTGCCCCTTTTTGGGATACCGTCGTTGAACTCGGTAAATCTTACCCTCAACTTGGAACATCAACCCGATGCGAAATTCGGATCGACCTTGAGAAATCGCTTCCTTTCCACTTAATCGAGGCGCTTTACCGAACAAGGCAAAGAGCATGGCTTCCAAGATGGACGATTTCCCTGCACCATTCGGGCCGGTGAGAACGAGAAGCTCTACCCCTTCAAAATCGATGTCTGCAGGTTCTTTAAAGGC